>NZ_CAXIAK010000032.1:0-37049 GCF_964021665.1 uncultured Acidovorax sp. | reverse complement strand
GCCCATGTACACGGCGTCGGCCCCATGGGCGCCGTAGATGACCTGGTCGCGGTCGCCCACGCCGCAGAACTGGCACTGGGTCGAATCCAGCAGCTCGCGCAGCACGCGGAACGACGCGGCATTCATGTCATGCATCTCGTCCACCAGCAGCATTTGCAGGTTGCGCGGCCAGGGCCGCAGGCTGGCGGCGGTGTCGCCTTCGAGCAGGCGGCGGGCCAGGTCGTAGGTGGCGTCGTAGGGGCCGCGAAACAGCGGCTCGTCGGCCAGCTCGCGGCGGCGGATGCGTTCGTACGCACGAAACACCTTGAGCTGGGTGTAGCCAATGCCCAGGTCGCCCGCATAGTCGGGCGTGGCGGGGCCATCGTCGCGCTCCAGGTCGTCTTTCAACGTGCCTTTGAGCAACAGGGCCATGGCCAGAAAGTCTTCGATAAAACCCGCATCGCCCGCGCTGGGCAGTTGCAGCTCTTCGGGCCAGCGCTCGGATTCGTTGGCCTCGATGCGCTGCACGGCCTCCCACACGTAGGGGCGCAGGGCTTCCTGGGTGTCGATCTGCTCTACGGGCGGGCCGTAGGGCTCTTGCAGCATGGCGGCGCAAAAGGCGTCAAAGCTGGCGATGCGAAAGCGCGCCACCACGGGCGCCGGCACGCCAATCTTGCGCAGCGCTGCCTGCAGGGCCTGGCAGGCGGTGTCGGTGTAAGTGAGGGCCAGGCAGCGCTCGGGCGGCATGCCGGTGGTCCACGCCTGGGCCATGCGCAGTGCCAGCGTGGTGGTTTTGGCGGCACCTGCGTTGGCCTCGATGATGAGGGTGCGCTCGGCCGACATCTGCACGGCGACTTGCTCGTCGGTGGGGGTGATGTGCTTGGGTTGGTACGGGTGAACGGTCGCCAACGGGAATCCTCAGGTATGCAGGGGCTGGAAAGCGCTGCGGGGCGCAGCGCTGGGGCCGCAGGGGCCGAGCCAAGCCGCGCGGGCTTAGAGCGGCTAACAAAACTCAGCGAAGCGGTTCTGGCTAGGCACTGTGTCGTAGGCAGTACGAGCAGTACGACAAGACACAGCAACGACGCCAGAAGAGTTTTGTTAGCCGCTCTTAGCGCCGCCGACCTACGCCCAGGTCAATCTCGCCGTAGACGGTGACGCCGCTGCTGCCACCGCCCACGTCCGTCACAGCGTTGCCCTGGGGGCCGCTGCTACGTTTGTACAAAGGGCCCGAGGCATCGCCCCCGGCCGGGGGCGTGCCCGCGCAACCCGCGAGCAGGCCCAGCGCTGCGCACAACGCCCAGGCCCTTGCGCAGGCCAGCGGCGTCATGCGTCGCCGCCCAGGTGGTTGCCCAAAATGCCTGCCAGCTCGAACATGCCTGCGCTGTCTTTGCCAAACACGGCGCGCAGCTTGTCGTCGGCGACGATGGTGCGCTTGTCCTTGGGGTCTTGCAGGTTGTGGGCCTTGATGTATTCCCACATCTTCTTGACGGCCTCGGGGCGGGCCACCGGCTCGGTGCCGATGACGGCAGCCAGCGCGGCGCTGGGGGCCTTGCCTGCGGCGGCCTTGCGCGGCGCTTTGGCGGCGGTGGTTTTGGCTGCGGCCTTCTTTGCAGGGGCTTTTTTGGCGGTTGCGGTGGTCTTGCCTGCCTTGGCTGCGGCTGTTTTGGCCGCAGCGCCGGGGCGGGGTGGGAACTTGCTGGGCGCAAATTCAAAGTTGACCTTGCCCGCCTCCTTGTCCCACGCCAGGTGGGCCTTGAAGTTGCGGCGCGTGCGCATGCTCACGAACTTGTCGAGCAGGTCGGTCTTGCCGGTCTCCAGCAGCTTGTGCATCTGCTCGCGCTCCACGGGCTGCTGCAGGATGATCTTGCCGCTCTTGAAGGTGCAGCTGGGCGTGGGCTGTGCGGCAGTGGGCACGGCCTTGCTGCACACGTAGTTGCTGCCGTGTTCGTGCACTTCCGATCCGCAGATGGGGCAGGCACCCAGCGAGGCGTCTTCAAACTCCACCAGCTCGCCCGATTCTTCGGCATTCTTGTCATCGCCAAAGTCGAATTCGAGCTTGTAGTTGTGCGCCTCGTCGTCGTACTTGATGACGATCTCGGACGTGAACGGCCAGCCCGCCTTGGAGCGAAAGCCCTCCAGCGGGCCGATCTTCTTGTCGCGCAGCAGCTGTTCGGCCTCGGCCGTTTCAAAGGTGCGGCCGGCGGGCGACTTGCCAAAGCTGAACCCGCAACCTTCACCGCCCGCCTTGCCCACGCAGGCGTACCTGCGGTAGTTCTCCTTCACTACGCCGCCGCAGTTGGGGCAGGGAGATTGCAGCGTGGCGTAGTCGCCAGGGATGGTGTCGCGGTCGTATTCCTTGGCCTTCTTGACCATGCGCTCGGTCATGGCGGCAATCTCGGCCATGAAGGCTTCGCGGCTGAGCTGGCCCTTTTCCATCTGCGAGAGCTTGTATTCCCACTCGCCGGTGAGGTCGGCGCGGCAGAGTTCTTCCACCTCCAGCCCGCGCAGCAGCGTCATCAATTGGAACGCCTTGGCCGTGGGGATGATCTCGCGGCCTTCGCGCAGCATGTACTTTTCGGTCAGCAGGCCTTCGATGATGGCCGCGCGGGTGGCTGGCGTGCCCAGGCCCTTTTCCTGCATGGCTTCGCGCAGCTCGTCGTCGTCGATCTGCTTGCCCGCGCTTTCCATGGCGCCGAGCAGCGTCGCTTCAGAGTAGCGGGCGGGCGGCTTGGTCTTGAGGCCCTTGGGATCGACCTGCAAGGTGTTGACCATTTCGCCAGGTTTGACCGGCACCAGGTTCTGGCCCTTGTCGCCATCCTTGCCGCCTTCGACTTCGTCGGCTGCTTCCTTGCCATAGATGGCCAGCCAGCCCGGCTTGACCAGCACCTTGCCTTCGGTCTTGAAGCTGTGCACGGATGTGGCCCCCACGCTCCCCACTTCGTGTGGTTCGCTGCCCCCCGAGGGGGCCGCGCCTTGCTTGGGGCGGCCCGGCGCGGCAGCGACGGTGCTGATGCGGGTGGTGACGGTGTATTCAGCGCTGGGGAAGAACACGGCCATGAAGCGGCGCACGACCAGGTCGTACAGCTTTTGCTCGGCTTCGCTCAAGCCCGATGGGGCCTGTGTGGTGGGGATGATGGCAAAGTGATCGCTGACCTTGCTGTTGTCAAAGATGCGCTTGGACGGGCGGATGTAGTTGTTGTTCAGCGCGGTGAGCGCGTGCGGCGCCAGGTGGCGCATGCCGCTGTCGGCCAGCATTTCAAACGTTTGCTTGGCCACGGGCAAATAGTCTTCGGGCAGCGCGCGCGAGTCGGTACGGGGGTAGGTCAGGGCCTTGTGGCGTTCGTACAGGCTTTGGGCCAGGGCCAGCGTGGTTTTGGCCGAGAAGCCGAACTTGCCGTTGGCCTCGCGCTGCAGGCTGGTCAGGTCGAACAGCAAAGGCGATGCCTGGGTGGTGGGCTTGCTCTCCTCGGTGACCGTGGCCTGCTTGCCGCGCACGGCGTTGGCAATCGCTTGTGCCTCGGCGGCAGACCATACGCGGTCGGCCTTGGCCTCCGCGTCCTCGCCCTTCTTCCACTTAGGGTCGAACCACTTGGCGGGGTACTCGCCCGCTTCGGCGCCAAAGGTGGCGTGGATTTCCCAGTAGTCGCGGCTCACAAACTTGCGGATCTTTTCTTCGCGCTCCACCACCAGCGACAGCGTGGGCGTCTGCACCCGGCCCACGGTGGTCAGGAAGAAGCCGCCATCGCGCGAGTTGAACGCCGTCATGGCGCGCGTGCCGTTGATGCCGACCAGCCAGTCGGCCTCCGAGCGGCTGCGGGCCGCGCTGGCCAGGCCCGCCATTTGCTGATCAGAGCGCAGGCTCTCGAAGCCGTCGCGGATGGCCTGGGGCGTCATGGACTGCAGCCACAGGCGCTTGACGGGTTTGCCCAGCGGTTTGCTGCCGCCCGCGTACTGCTCGATCAGGCGAAAGATCAGCTCCCCTTCGCGGCCCGCGTCACAGGCGTTGATGATTTCGGTCACGTCCTTGCGCTTGGCCTGCTTGACCACCGCGTTCAGGCGGCTCTTGGTCTTGTCCACGGGCTTCAAGTCAAAGTACGGCGGGATCACGGGCAGGTGGGCAAAGCTCCACTTGCCGCGCTTCACGTCAAACTGCTCGGGGGCCTGGATCTCCACCAGGTGGCCTACGGCGCTGGTGACCACATAGCGGTCGTTCTCGAAGTGGTCTTCGTGCTTTTCAAACTTGCCCGCCACGGGCGTCAGCGCGCGCACGATGTCCTGCGCCACTGAGGGTTTTTCTGCAATTACCAGGGTCTTGGTCATTTTCGGTTTCTCGCCAGTCGTTCTGGTTGCCCGCACAGCGGGCGCTTCTACAATTCGGTTCTCGCGCGCATGCACACGCACACACGCGCCCGCACACACATGTGTGCACCATCAAGTTAACAGAGTTTTAGCCATGGCCCGCAATGCAACGCCTGCCGACCCCAACGCCCACACCGGCCGCCGCATCCAGACCCGGCGCTCGGGCGTGCACGGCAGGGGAGTTTTTGCCCTGCAGGACATCGCCGCCGGCGAAGTGCTGGTGGAATACACCGGCGAAATCATCAGCTGGCAGGAGGCGCAAGACCGCCACCCCCATGACCCCAGCCAGCCCAACCACACGTTCTACTTCCATGTGGACGAAGACCGGGTGATTGACGCCAACTACGGCGGCAACTCGGCCCGCTGGATCAACCACAGCTGCGACCCCAATTGCTTCGCCGACGAGCGGGACGGCCGCATTTTCATCACCGCGCTGCGCAATATCAAGGCGGGCGAAGAGCTGAACTACGACTACGGCCTGATCATTGAAGAGCGCTACACGCCCAAGCTGAAGGCCGAGTACCCCTGCTGGTGCGGGGCCGCCACCTGCCGCGGCACGCTGCTGGCCCCCAAGCGCGGCTGGCGCCCGCCCATGCCCGACCTGCCTGCGCCAGAGCCCCGCACGGCCAAAGCCAAGGCACCAAAGACCGGCAAGGCCACCGAAGCCAACAAGGGCCGCAAGGCATGACCGCCCCCATCCGCTGGCCTGCCGAGGCCGTCTGGGAGGCCGTGGCCCCGCTGCTGCCGGGCTTCACGGTGGAAGTGCTGCCCAGCATCGATTCGACCAACACCGAGCTGATGCGCCGCGCCCGTGCCGGGCAGACCGAGCCCACCCTGCTGGTGGCAGAGCAGCAAACCGCCGGGCGCGGCCGCCTGGGCCGCGTGTGGCAGAGCGATGTGGGGGCTTCCCTCATGCTGTCGCTGGGCCTGCCCATGGCGCCCAGGGACTGGTCCGGCCTGTCGCTGGCCGTGGGGGTGAGCGTGGCCGAGAGCCTGCAGCCCACCCTGCCCCCGCTGGAGCCGGGCCAGCCTCCGCGCATTGGCCTGAAATGGCCCAATGACCTGTGGCTGAGCGGCGACCGCAAACTGGGCGGCATTCTGGTGGAGACCGCCAGCTTTGTGGCACCCCAGGCTGCGCACCCTGCCCCCGCCCATGGCACCGCTGCCCGCTACGTGGTGGTGGGCATTGGCATCAATGTGCTGCCCCGCAGCGGCGAGGGCATGAGCATGCCCCCCGGCTGCCTGCAGGACGTGGAGCCCGGCCTGGACGCCCCCGCCGCCCTGCTGCGCATCGTGCCCCCGCTGGTGGCCATGTTGCAGGGCTTTGAGGCCTGCGGCTTTGCGCCCGTGCAGCCCCGCTTTGCCGCACGCGATGTGCTGCAGGGCCGCCCCGTGACGCTGAGCGACGGCCAGACCGGCACCGCCCACGGCGTGGGCGAAGACGGCGCGCTGCTGGTGCACACCGCCCAGGGCATGCAGGCCGTGACCAGCGCTGAAATCAGCGTGCGCCCCGCCGTGCTCTCTACCCTCTGACACCCCTTCTGAAAAAGCCCTGCCCATGCTGCGCCTTGCCGTCATCGCCCTGCTGCTGGCCAATGCCGGTTACTACGCCTACACCCAGGGCTGGTTGCGCAGCGCAGGCCTGGTCACCCCCGAGCAGGCCGAGCCGCAGCGCCTGCAGCAGCAAATTCGCCCCGAAACACTGAAAGTGCTGCGCGCCCAGGGCGCCACCAACAACCCCACGCCGCCACCCGCACCGGCTGCTGCCCCAGCGGCCGACACTGCCGCATCGGCCCCTGTCCCCACGGCAGCCGCCCCGGCTGATGCGGGCGAATGCCTGCAGGCGGGCATCTTTGACGACAAGCAGGCCACCGCCCTGCGCACTGCCGCCGCCAGCCTGCCCCAGGGCAGCTGGACGCTGGAGCCCACGCCCATCACCGGGCGCTGGATGATCTACATGGGCCGCTTTGATGACCAGGAGACGCTGGACAAAAAGCGCGCCGAGCTGCGCGCCCGCAAAGTGGACTTTGACCGCGCAGGCGGCACGCTGGAACTGGGCCTGTCGCTGGGCCGCTTCTCGACCGAAGAGGCTGCGCAGCGGGGCCTGACCACCTTGAACGCCCAGGGCGTGCGCACCGCCCGCGTGGTGCTGGAGCGCCAGGCCGCCCCCGGCTTCGTGCTCAAGCTGCCCGCAGTGACCGACGCCCAGCGCCAGCAGTGGCTGGCCACCCTGCGCCCCGCCATGGCAGGCAAGACGCTGGGCAGCTGCAGCTGAGACCCTGCCCTCGGTTTGCACAAGTTGACCATTGGCTCCGCAGGCCTATGGCCGCTTGCGGCACACTGCCCCACGCACACGGTGCCACGGCCTGAACCGGCCCTCAGCCCGTGCCGCGCAGCGGTGGGACAACCCGCCTGCCTTTTCAACGGTTTCACAGGGAGCAGCACCATGGGTTTATTCGATTCAGTCGTCGGCGCAGTCTTGAACAACGCTGGCCAAGCAGGGGGCAACGCCGCAGGCGGTGGCCTGGGCGGGCTGCTGGGCATGGCCGCCCAAAACCCGCAGCTGGTGCAGGCCGTGCTGTCGCTGCTCAGCAACGATGGCGCGCACGGTGGGCTGGCGGGGCTGGTAGAGCGCTTTCAGCAAGCGGGGCTGGGCAACGTGCTGCAGTCGTGGATTGGCACGGGTGCCAACCTGCCGATCTCGGGCGAGCAACTGGCCAGCGTGCTGGGCCAGGGCACGCTGGCGCAATTGGGCAGCCAGGTGGGCGCCGCCCCGGCCGATGTGGCCCAGCAGCTCAGCCAACTGCTGCCCGGCCTGGTGGACCGCCTCACGCCCCAAGGCCAGATGCCCCAGGGCGGCCTGGGCAACAGCAGCGACCTGATGGGCGTGCTGGGACAGTTTTTTCGCGCTTAGAGCGGCTAACAAAACTCTTCTGGCGTCGTTGCCGCGTCTTGTCGTACTACGCGTACTGCCTGCGACGCGGTGCCTAGCCAGAACCGCTACGCTGAGTTTTTTAGCCGCTCTAAAAGCGTGCAGCCCCGGGCTGGCCAAGCTCAGCCCAAGATTCATCAAGCCTGCAGATGCGGCGGGGCCGCCAGCTGCTCGGGGGTGGTGAAGTAAGCCGTGTGGCTGCCCAGGCCCGCGCGCGCCTGGGCCAGCACCTGCCGGGCCACGGTGCGCAGGTGCACCTCATCCGGCCCATCCATCAGGCGCAGGGCGCGGCCCCAGGTCCAGAAGGCGGCCAGCGGCGTATCGGGCGAGAGGCCCATGGCGCCAAAAATCTGCATGGCCCTGTCTACCACGCGCTGCTGCAGCCGCGCAGCCACCACTTTGATGGCAGCCACTTGCGCGCGCACCTGCCGGGGCTCGGCGGCGTCCCCCTGGTCCAGCAGCCAGGCGGCGTGCAGCACCAGCCAGCGCGCCTGGTCGATCTCGATGCGTGAATCGGCCAGCCACTCCTGCACATTGGCTTGTTCAGACAGCGGCTTGCCAAAGGCGTGGCGTTCCAGCGCGCGTTCTGCCGCCAGTTGCAAGGCCAGCTCACACTGGCCAATGGTGCGCATGCAGTGGTGCACCCGCCCCGGCCCCAGGCGCGCCTGCGCCATGGCAAAGCCCTGCCCCCATTCGCCCAGCAACGCAGTGGCGGGCACACGCACGTTGTGCAGGCGAATTTCGCAATGCCCTTCGGGCGCATGGTGGTGCAGCACATGGATGTTGCGCACCACCTCCACCCCCGGCGTGCCCACGGGCACCAGCACCATGCTGTGGCGGTGGTGGCTGTCGGGATCGGCACTCTCATCGGCGTCGGTATTGCGGCACAGCACGATGAGCAACTGGCACTGCGGGTGCGCTGCGCCGGTGATGAACCACTTGCGGCCGTTGAGCACCAGGGTGTCGCCCTCTCGCCGCACGGTGGTCTGCAGGTTGGTGGGATCGGACGAAGCCACGTCCGGCTCGCTCATCGCGAAGGCCGACCGGCACTGGCCGTGCAGCAGTGGCTGCAGCCACTGGGCGCGCTGCGCGGGGCTGGCAAAGCGGTGCAGCAGCTCGATGTTGCCGGTGTCAGGGGCGCTGCAGTTGAACACCTCGGCCGCCCAGGGCAGGCGGCCCATGGCTTCGGCCAGCGGCGCGTAGTCCAGATTCGACAGGCGCGTGCCGGGCTCGTCATCGCGCAGCGTGGGCAGGAACAGGTTCCACAGCCCTTCTTCGCGCGCCAGGGCCTTGAGGTCTTCCAGAAACGGCGGCGGGTAGTCGCCCGCCTGCACGGCGGCATGCCAGGCGGCGTTGTAGGGCAGCACGTAGCGGTCGATGAAGGCGTTGAGCCGGTCGCACATCTGCCGGGCCAAGGGAGAGGGGTTGAAGTCCATGCGGCCATTGTGAAAACCGCGCCCGCCCGTGTCAGAACGCAGGCGACACCCGGCTTGACGCAAGTCACCACGGAGCGCCACCGTACATTGCCCGCACCCAAAATGCTAGCTTTTTTATAGCTTGCAGCGCTTATTGCACAAGCGCTGGATGGCATTTTTATGCATAGCCTTTGTCGAACAAGGTACGATCCACCCATGACCACCCAGTACGAAACCCTGCGCCACGAAGACACCTACCGAGAGGCTTTTGGCGTGGAGCCCCCCGCAGCGCTGGGCGAGCGACTGCTGTGGCCGCGCAAGCCTGGCTGCTTCATCGTGCACCAGGCGGTGGCCACGGCGCTGCTGTCGCCCGAGCCAGCCGCCCCTCTGGCGGCAGGTGCCGTTGAGTTCAACGCGGCGGATGACACCGCCACCCCACCACCGGCCGACCGCACCCGCGTGCTGGTGCCGGCGCAGTGGGGGCTGGTGCCGCACTGGGTCAAGTCAGCATCAGACGCCAAGCTGCGCGCACCCAAGCTGGTCACGGCCAAGTCGGATTTGGCGTCCACCGGCACGGCGTTTCGTGAAGCGTGGCTGCAGGGCCAGCGCTGCATCGTGCCCATGCAGTCGTTTTACGCCGACGACTACCGCAGCGGCAAAGCCGTGCCCACGCGCATTGCCCGGGTGGACGGCAAACCGATGGGTGTTGCGGGCCTGTGGGCGCGTTGGCGGGGCGCGGATGGCGAAGTCATCATCAGCTACGCCCTGCTGACGGTGAACGCCAACAACCACGCGCTGCTCAACCGCTACCAGCAGCCGGGCAGCGAAAAAAGCATGCCCGCCATCCTGAACGAAGGCGCCTACGACGCCTGGCTGACGGCCCGCCAGGAAAAGGCCAAAGAGTTTTTGCGCCAGTACGCGCCCCAGTACCTCACGGCCAACCCGGTCGAGAACAAGGCCGACAAGGTGCCGAAGAAGGACTGGCTGGGCTGAGAGCCTGTTCTAAGGACTTTCAACGCCCCACCCCACACGCGAAAAACACCCAGGGTTGCAATGCAGGCCCTGGGTGTTTTTCTTTGAACAAGGTGCCTTGCGGCAGCCTCAGCGCTGCATCGGCAGGCTGTCAACGCGCCTTGAGCAGCGCCTCCACCTGCAGCAGCACCAGCTCGTTGTCGTCGGCCTTGTTCGGGTCGCGGCTGGAGCTGAAGGGCAGGTTGTTGTCGTTGCCGACCACGATGTGCTTGTCGTCCACCACGTCCACGTTTTCAATGGTGAAGAACGGGAAGGCGAGCACGCCGTTCGTCAAAGGCTTCTTGGCCAGGCGCTGGGGGTCCTGGATGTTCATGAGGTCGATGTAGCCGATCTTGCGGATCTCGCCGCCCACATTGGCATCGCTCATCTCGATCTTGTACACGCGCTTGAACTTGGCCAGGTCGTGGAAGCAGTCGGTGCGCTTTTGGTCTGCGGGGCAGGCCTTGTCGGCCGTGCCTTCGCCGTTGTCGCGCTCGATGATCAAACCGGTCGTGTTGTCGATCATGTTGAAGTCGCCAATCGCGTGGTGGTTGGCCTCCAGCACGTACTTCCAGTGGCGGCCCGTCCACTGCTCGCTCTTCACGTCGAATTCGAGCACGCGCAGGACCTGCTTGCCGCCCACGTTTTCGTAGGCCTTGGCCGCCTCGTTCCACAGCGCGCCTTCGAGCAGGGCGTAGAGCTTGCTGCCGTCCTTGCTGGCGGCCATGCCTTCAAAACCCTTGGAGCGCTTCACGTCAAACGCCGTGGGCTTTGCGTCAGGAGCACCGGGCATCAGCACGCCAGGCGCGTCGGGCGAGCGCACGACCTTGCCGTCCACCTTGGTGTCGAACACGGCCAGCACCTTGCCGTTCAGGTCGGCCTTGATGAGGTAGGGGCCAAACTCTTCCGCAATCCACAGCGCGCCACCGGCGAACTGGAAGCTCTCGGGGTCGAAGTCCGCGCCCGTCAGGTAGCGCTTGTCGGTGCCTTCTTGCGTGATGCGGAAGGGCACTTTCTTGTCGGGGTCGTGCAGGAAGACGGTCTTTTGGCGGCTGAACTGGCCGCTCTGGAAGTCCACGGTGTAGTGGCTCAGGTGCAGCATGAAGTCGGGCGAGTTGGCCTTGGAGCCAGCGCCGTTGTCCGTCAGCAGCCAGAAACTGCCGTCGGCCATGCGCTTGATGCCGGAGTGGCCCTGCACCGGCTGGCCATCAAAAGGCAGGCTGATGCCTGTGGGGCGGCCGGCAGACAAACCCATCACCGAGCCCAGCTTTTCCACGCGCTGGGCGGTGGTGAACTTGCCAGCGTGGCGCAGGTCGGCCGGGGCGTCTGCGGGCGCGGGAATCACGGTGAGTGCAGGCATCACGGCGTGGCCCGCCAGCGTGGCGGGGAAGGCTTGCTGCGCGTGAGCGGTGAAGGCTGGCGACAGGGCAACGCAAGCCAGCGCAACGCTGGCAGCCAGGCGATTCAGAGAGAAGAAAGCAGACATGGTGGCAAGGGTTCACAAAATGAAAGGCGCCACCTTGCCGGGGGGATGTGACGCGGGTGTGACGCGGGTGTGACGCAGGTGTCAGCGACTCCCCTCACCGCCGTGCCATCCACAGTGCAGCCCCCACCACCAGCGCCCCGCCCAGCCAGCCTTGCGGCCCCAGGCTTTCGCCCAGCCAGGCCACGGCAAACAGCGCGCCCCAGGCGGGCTCGGTGCCGGTGAGCAGGCCCACGCGGCTGGGGCTGGTGTGTTTGAGGGCCCAGTTTTGCGCCACCAGGGCAAACACGGTACAGCCCAGCACCAGGTAGGCGGTGGCCCACCAGAAGGCGCTGGCGGCGGCCCAAGTGGGAAGCGGGGGCAGGCCTTGCGGCAGCAGCGCCCAGCCCATGGCCAGGGTGCCCAGGCCCACCACTGCCGACTGCACGGTGGTGAGCAGCAGCACGGGCACGGGGGCCGCGCCCGGGGCAGCGCTGGGCGAGACGTGGCGGGCCGCCCGCGCCGTGGCGCAGGCCATGAGGGCGCGCAGCACGGCGGCGGCCAGCATGAGGGCATCGCCCCCGCTCCAGCCGCCCTGCCAGCCCCCAGCCAGCAGCAGTGCGCCGCACAGCGACACTGCCACGCACATCCACACTGCGCGGCTGGGGCGCTGGCCCATCAGCGCCCATTCGGCCACGGGGGTAAAGACCACACACAGGCTGATGAGAAAGGCGGCGCGGCTGGCGGGCGTGTGGGCCACGCCATAGGTCTCGCACACAAAGATGGACAGCAACAAAGCCCCGAGCGGCAGCCCCTTGCGCAGCGCGCCCCACCGCTGCGCGGCCGTGGTGCCGCGCAGCGCCACCGGTGCCAGCAAGGCCGTGGTGAGCAAGAAGCGCACCGCCAGAAAACCCAGCACGGGGTAGTAAGCCAGCGCGCCCTTGGCCACGCCGTAGCTGGTGCCCCAGACGATGGCGACCAACAGCAGGGCCAGGTCGGCCCCGCGCAACAGGGGGGATGGGGAAGCAGGCAGAGAAGAAGCGGGTGACACCGCGGCAGAAGAAGTCATGCCGCCGATCGTAGATTTGCTCTGCCACGCTGATAATCCGGCATCTCAGAACAACATTTGTTCCCCATGAGCACGAATGAAGCCCTGGCCCCAGTAGCCCACCTGGCCCACCTGCCCCATCTGGCGGACATGGCCGTGTTTGCCCGGGTGGTGGAAGCAGGCAGCTTCTCGGGCGCGGCGCGGGTGCTGGGCACCACGCCATCGGCGGTGAGCAAGCAGGTGGCGCGGCTGGAAGGCTTGCTGCGCGTGCGCTTGCTGGAGCGCACCACCCGCAAGCTGCGGCTGACCGAAGCAGGCCACGCCGCCCATGGCCATTGCCAGGCACTCGAGGCCGCGGCACGCGATGTGATGCAGCTGGCCGACCGGCACACGCATGTGCCGCAGGGCCTGGTGCGCATGAGCGCGCCCAAGGCCTATGGGCGCCAGCGCATCCACCCGCTGGTGCCCCCGTTTTTGGCGGCGCACCCGCAGGTGGATGTGCAGCTGGTGGTGACCGACAGGGTGGTGGACTTGTTTGCTGAAGATGTGGACCTGGCCATCCGCATCACCGACACCCCTCCACCAGGGCTGGCGGGGCGCCCGCTGGAGGCGGTGGAGCACATCGTGTGCGCCAGCCCCGCCTATCTGGCACGGCGCGGCACACCGCAGCACCCGAGCGAGCTGACGGAGCACGATTGCATTTACCTGGGAGAAGACCCGAGAGACCGGCGCTGGCGCTTTACGCAGCGCGGGCAGGCGGAGTCGGTCACAGTGGCAGTGCGCGGGCGCTACGTGGTCAACCACAGTGAAATGCGCCGCGAAGGCGCGATAGCAGGCCTGGGCATTGCCAGCCTGCCGGGCTTTGCCGCACAGGGCGCGCTGGAGCGTGGGGAGCTGGTGCGGGTGCTGCAGGCATGGCGGCACGACACGGCCTACTCAGGCACGGCGTGGCTGCTGTACCCGCCGAACCGATTTTTGCCCAGCCGCCTGCGGGCGTGGGTGGATTACTTGGCCAGCGCGATACCGCAGGGCTGAGCCACGGGCAGCGCCCAGGCGCGGGCCGTGACAGACAAAACCGCCAGCACGGTGCAGTTGCTGGCATGGGCCACGTTGGCGGCCAGACGGGCGACCAGGGAGGGCGCGGCGGATGCAGAGGACACGGTAGAGACAGTGGTGACAGCAGACATGGGAAGACTCAAAAGATAGTGCTTTGAAAATGCCGCCAGTTTGCCCACCAGCCGTGACGGCGGTGTGACAGTGCAGCGCCCGTGTCACATGACAGTGGCCCAGACCGTCACCCCTCTACCCCTGCCAGAGCCCCGCCGCATGCCCCCGGGTGAAGGCTTCCTCAAACACCGAGTAACCCGACCAGTCGCTGTGCGCAAAGGCCAGCCGCGCGGTGGCGGGGGTGGGAAGGGCGCGCTGACGCTCTCCATTCAATAGCAGCTTGCGCTTACCTGGCGTGCCCTGCAGGCCAATTTGGCTTAAAAATGTTTGAACGCCCGGCACGGGGATGGACATGGCGTGCCCGTAGCGGGTGACCTGTACGCGCGTGGCGCGCTGCACCACATCAGGGTGCGGGCCAGCCAGCGCGGCCAGGGCGGCGCGGCCCCAATGCTCGGCGCCCTGCGTGGCCAGTTGCTGGCGCGCATCGGCCACATCGCCCAGGGCCTGGTAGTACGTGAGCACGGTGGGGCCGGGGCGCGGGTCTAGCTTCTGGTGCGACGCATCCACATAGCCCAGGCCGCCGGGGTTGCTGTCGCCGTAGATGACGTTGTCCCACGCGGGGGCGGCGCCGGGGCGGTCGGCCAGCGGCGCGTTCAGGTGGATGTTGGTCACGGCCCAGGGTGCCCATTGCAGGCGCTGGGCGGCTTGCGCCAAGAATGCAGGCGGGTTTTGCACCACGCGCGCCGCGACAAATACCGGCAGCGCAACGATGCAACGCGGCGCCTGCCAGCGCTCCACATTGCCGCTGTGGTGGTTGAAGGCATCCACCTCCACGCCCCGGCGGTTTTCGGCAATGCGCAGCACGCTAGTGCCGGTTTGCAACTGGCCCTGCGCCTTGAGCGGGGCGGCCAGTTGCTGGGTGAGCCAGCCATTGCCCTCGGGCCAGGTCAGCACGCCTTCGCGGTCTTCGGCCACGGCTTCGCCCGGTGCATGAAAGCCGTGGCGGCTGGCAAAGTAATGCAGCCCGGCCCAGGCCGACACGCGGGCAATGCCAGCGCCGTAGTCGTCGCGGCAGCAGTAGTCCAGGTACCAGCGCAGGTGCGCGTCGTCCAGGCCCTGCTGCTGCAGCCACGCTTCAAAAGTCATAGCATCTAGCGCTTGATGGGCGGGCGCCAGGCCTGTTTTTGCATCCAAAGCGGCAAACTGCGGCATGGTGAAGCGGGCAGCACGACTGGCAGCGGCCACGGCCTGCGAGAAGCGGCGGTATTGCTCCAGCGTGGCTTCGCCCACGCCTTGTACGGGCAGCAGGCCTTCCTGCCACTCGCGCTCAAAAAACAGACGCTCTTGCGGGCTGTGGCACAGGTGGCGTTCGTCGTACTGCCAGCGCCCGGCCACGCGCTGGCGCAGGCCCAGTTCTTCCAGCAGGTCTTGCACCTCGGGCGCGTGGTCGCCCGGCACGGGCAGGTAGTGCGCGCCCAGCGGGCAGGCCACGCCATTCACCGCACCGGCCCGGCTGTTGCCGCCGGGGGTGTCTTCCAGCTCCAGCAGGGCAAAGTCGTGCACCCCGGCCAGGCGCAGGCTGCGCGCCGCCGCCAGCCCGGCCACGCCGCCGCCCGCGATGATGACCTGGGCGCGCCGCACCAGCGTGGGCGCGGGCAGCGGCCCCTGGGCCAGCAGGTCGCGCAGCGCGTGGCCGCGCTCCAGGTCGATGCCCGCAAAGGCGAATTCCAGCGCCGGTGGTGGTGGCTGGCAGCCAGCCAGCAATGCGGCAGCAGCGCTGACCAGAAAGTGGCGCCGCTGCATCGTCACTCGGCCCACCGCGCGCGAATCTCCAGCAACTGCGGCAGCAGCGGGGCGAACAGCGCCACCAGGGCGGGGTCGAAGTGTTTGCCCGCCTGGGCCGCAATGTGGCTCATCGCCTCTTGCACCGGCCAGGGTTCCTTGTACGGGCGGCGGGTGGTGAGGGCATCAAACACATCGGCAATCGCCACGATGCGCGCCGACACCGGGATGGCCTCGCCCGCCAGGCCGCGCGGGTAGCCGCTGCCGTCCCACTTTTCGTGGTGGGCCAGGGCAATTTCACGGGCCAGTTGCAGCACGCCCGAGGGGTGCTCGCCAATGATCTCTGCCCCGATTTCGGGGTGGCGGCGCATGGTGGCCCATTCGTCTGCATCGAGCGGGCCGGGCTTGCGCAGCACGGCGTCGGGGATGCCGATTTTGCCCACGTCGTGCATGGGCGCGGCGTTGAGCAGGTCTTCGGCCCAGGCCGTGCTGTGGCCAGCAGCCAGCGCCAGCAGCTGGGCAAAGTGGCTCATGCGGATCACATGCAGGCCAGTTTCGTTGTCTTTGTACTCGGCCGCGCGGCCCAGGCGCTGCACGATCTGCAAGCGGGTTTCGCGCAGCTCGTCCATGCGCACCAGCGACAGGTGGGTGCGCACCCGCGCGCGCACCACGGGCGGGCTGACGGGCTTGGTGATGTAGTCCACCGCGCCCACGTCAAACCCGGCGGTTTCGTCCTGGCTGTCGGTGAGCGCGGTGATGAAGATCACCGGAATGGCCGCCGTGGCCGCGTCGGCCTTGAGCACACGGCACACCGCATAGCCATCCAGGTGGGGCATCATGACGTCGAGCAGGATCAGGTCGGGCCGCTGCTCGCGCGCCACCTGCAGCGCGCGTTCGCCGTCGGTGGCAAACAGCAGGCGGTAGTCGGCCTGCAGGATGTGGCGCAGCACCTGCAGGTTGGTCGGCTCATCGTCTACCAGCAGCAGGCGGGGTCGCAGGTCGGGGGTGGGGTTCATGAGGGGTTCTCCGTGGGCGCATCGATCCACTGCGTGCGCAGCTGCTGCAGCTGCTGCAGGGCCTGGTCGAAGTCAAAGGTGTCAATCGCTTCCTGCAAAGGCTCCATGGCCGCGGCAGGCAGCAGTTGGGCCAGCAGGTCCAGCGGCGGCTGGGCCAGTTCGGCATTTTCCAGGGCCTGCTGCAGCGCCTGCGCGGCGCTGCGGGCCCGGGTGCCCTGGGCATCGCTCAGCGGCGCATGGAGGCTGCCTTCTGCTACAGCCCCTGCGGGCTGGCGAGCGTCTTGCGCCAAGGCATGGTGCACAGCTGCCAGCGAGGTGGGCAGCTGGTTCAGCAACAGCGGCAGCGCCGTGGCGTCCATCGAGGCAGCGGCTTCCTCAATGCGCTGGGTCAGGGTTTGCAGCGGCTTCAAGGCCAGGTTGCCCGCTGCACCGCGCAGGCGGTGGGCCAGGGCGCGCACGCCCGCCAGGTCGCGCTGGGCGGCCAGGGTCTGCAAGGCGGCAGGCGTGCCTTCATGTTCTTGCAGCAGGCGCGCCAGGGCATCGCGCAGCAGTGGCATCTGCCCCCACAGTTGCAGGCCCCGTTCCCAGTCAATGGCCGGGGGCAGGCCTGCCCCTGCGGCCAGAGCCCCCAGGCCCGAGGGGCGGGTGTTGGTGACCAGCGTGCCCCAGTCCATGGCGTCGCCGGTGGCGTGCAGGCTCAGCACCCGGGCGATTTCGCGGAACAGGCGAGCGGGCTCCAGCGGCTTGCTGGCAAAGCCGTCCATGCCGGCAGCGCGGGCGTTGCGCCGGTCTTGCTCTAGCACGCTGGCCGAGAGGGCGATCACCGGCACCGGCTTGCGCCGTTGCGCCTGCTCGAAGGCGCGGATGCGGCGCGTGGCCTCCAGCCCGTCCATGCCGGGCATCTGCAAATCCATCAGCACCACATCAAACCGGCCATTGCAGAACGCCTCGACGGCCTCTTGCCCATCGCGGGCGATGGTGGTCTGGTGCCGCCCTCGGTCGAGGTGGATTTGCAGCAGCTCGATGTTGGCGGGCACATCGTCCACCGCCAGGATGCGCAGCGGAGGCAGAGCCACCCCAGGCAAGGCCGTGGGCTGGGCGGGCGCGGGCTGCCCCTCGGGCAGCGGCAGGCGCACGGTGAAGGTGGTGCCCACGCCCACGGTGCTGCGCACGCTGATGGTGCCGCCCATCAATTCGGCCAGCTGGCGGGTGATGGTGGTGCCCAGGCCGGTGCCGCCAAAGCGGCGCGTGGTGGACGCATCGGCCTGCGCGAAGGGGTCAAAAATGCGGTCCAGGTGCTGGCTGGCAATACCGATGCCGGTGTCTTCCACGTCCAGCGACAGCCATCCTGTGCCCGTGCGTTCGTAGTCAATGCGCAGCTGCACCCGCCCGGCCTCGGTGAACTTGAGTGCATTGCCCAGCAGGTTCAGCAAGATCTGCTGCAGGCGCAGCGCATCGCCGTGCAGGTAGGCGGGCACCGCAGGCGCGACTTGCAGTTGCAGATCCAGCCCCTTCTTGGTCGCCTGGATGCGCGGCGAGGCCAGGATCTGCTCGCAGACTTCCTGCACCGAGAAGTCGGCCAGTTCCAGCTCCACAGCCCCTTTTTCGAGCTTGGCGGTGTCCAGAATGTCGTTGAGCAGGCGCAGCATGGATCGCGCGGCCTGGTGCACGGTGGCCAAGTGGCGGCGCTGCCCGGCTTCCAGGGAGGTGTCGAGCAGCGCTTCGGTGAAGCCGATGATGGCGTTCATCGGCGTGCGGATTTCGTGGCTCATGTTGGCCAGGAAGGTGCTGCGCGCCGTGGCAGCCTGCTCGGCCCGATCTTTGGCGGCACGCAGCTCTTGCTCCATGGCGCGGCGCTGGGTCAGGTCGGTCTCAAACTTGACGACCTTGAAGGGCTGGCCCTTCGCGTCAAAAATGGGGTTGTAGGTGGCCTGGATCCAGATGCGCCGCCCGTCCTTGCCCAGGCGCAGGTATTCGCCGGCGTCCAGTTGGCCAGATCGCAGCTGTTCCCAGAACTGCACATACGCCTCGGTCTGCACGTAAGCGGGCTCGCAGAACATGCTGTGGTGCTGGCCCACGATCTCCTGGAGGTCATAGCCCGTCAGATTGAGGAAATTGTCATTGGCATGGAGCACATGGCCCTGCATGTCGAACTCCACCACCGCCAGCGCGCGGTTGATGGCGCGCACGATGCTTTCGAACTCTGCGTTGCGTTCCTTGAAGGCGGTCATGTCCATGATGACGCCGTCAATCCACAGCACCTGGCCGTCTTCGCCCACCACGGGGCGGCCGCTTTCCGACACCCAGCGCAGTCGCCCGTCGCGGTCCCGCAGGCCAAACTCCACGAGGTAAGGTCGGTGCTCCTGGATGGCCGTGGAGACTTCCGCCCACCAGCGGCCCACCTCTTCGGGCAGCGTGAGCTGGGTGAAGTTGACACGGCCTTCCAGAAAGTCCTGCGGCAACCAGCCCGTGAGTGCGGTCACCGCATCGCTGATGAACAGCATGGTGCAGTCGGCGCCGTAGCGGCAGCGGAAGGTGACGCCCGGTATGTTGGCCATGAGCGAGCGCAGGCGTTGCTCGCTGGCCTTCAGCTCCTGCTCCATGGCGCGGCGCTGGGTGAGGTCGTTGATGAAGCCCACAAACACCGGATCGCCGTCCAGCGGCACGCGGCCAATGGAAAGGCGGATGGGCACCGTGCTGCCATCGGGCCGCAGGGCCAGCACCTCGCGGCCGTTGCCGCCGATCAGGCCACCACCTTGGCCCTGCAGGTAGCGCTGAATGTAGGTATCGTGGCGGGAGCGGTCGGGCTCGGGCATCAGGATGGACACGTTCTGGCCCACCACGTCCTCGGGGCGCCAGCCCAGGATGCGTTCGGCCGCTGCGTTGAAGGACTGCACGCGGCCCTGCGCATCAATCATCACCATGCCGTCCACGGCCGTGTCGGCAATGGCGCGCAAGCGGGACTCGCTCTGTTGCATCTGCAGGAACATCTGCCGGTAGCGCAGGCCGACGTTGATCGCAAGCACCAGCAGGCCGATGCCCACCGCCACCGCCGCGACGGCCAGCGCCAGGGGCGTGCCACCCGCCGCAGCCAGCAGGTCCAGTTCGTCGGGTTCATCGGTAAAACGCAAGGCCGCCATGCCGGTGTAGTGCATGCCGGCAATCGCCAGCCCCATGACGACGCCCGCCACCGCATTGAGCCAACGGGCACGCCAGCGCACCACGCGCTCCAGCCCAAACCGCACCCACAGGGCCACGATGGCCAGCAGCACCGCCACCAGCACCGATGCGGCAAACCCCCAGAGGTCGTAGCGCATGACCGGCGCCCACTGCGACGCCGCCATGCCGATGTAGTGCATGGCGCCAATGCCGGCACCCACCAGCACCCCGCCCACCACCAGGGCGGTGCGGCTGATCTCGCTGCGCATCAGCAAGCCCAGCGCCACCCACGACGCGCCGACGCTGGGCAGCAGAGACAGCACAGTGGTCCACGCATCAAACTGGCCGCGCGCGCACACCGTGAAGGCCAGCATGCCGATGAAGTGCATGGACCAAATGCCGCCGCCCAGCGCCATTGCTCCGGACCCCCGCGCCATCTGCCGCATGAACCGGGTGTCGGCGCGCCGGGCCAGGCCCGCCATCTGCAGCGCCAGCACCGAGGCCAGCACCGCCATGCCCACCGACAGCGCCACCAGCCCCGGGTGGTGTTGCTCCCATAACAAGGGGAACGCCGGGGCGTTGGTGATAAAAAACTGGTTCAGCATGGAAGTTCACCCCTCGTCATCGGTCCGCGCCGCCGGCCATCCGCCGCTGCCCGCTTTTCAGAGCATGGTAACGGCATACCAGGCGGCTTGAGGGGAAAGCCCCAACCGCAGGCTGCGCAAGAAATCAATGCGCCGCTGCCTTGCCCCACTCGCGCTCGTACGTGTGCACCAGCACCTGGTTGGACAACCGCTGCACCTCGGCAGGCACGCGAGCCATGTCCAGCGGGAAATCAAACAGCAGTGGCAGCGTTTGCGGGCTCAGGAACTGCAGCCCCTCGGGCAACGACTCGGGCATGCGCCAAGGGCGACGGCTGGCCAGCACAAAGCCCCATTCACCAAAACTGGGCACATGCGCGTGGTAGGGCCGCGCCGTCAGGCCCACCGATTCGATGGTGGTGACCACCGTCCAGAAGCTCTGGCGTGCCACCAGGGGCGAAGTGGTTTGCACCACCGCGTAGCCGCTGGCGGACAGGCGCTTGTCCAGCAGCGCATAAAAGCTGTTGGTGTAGAGCTTGCCGATGGAGAAATTGGTGGGATCAGGGAAGTCCACCACGATCACATCGAATGTGTCCTGCCCCTGCTGCAGCCACTGGAAGGCATCGGTGTTGACGATGTGCAGCTTGGGGCTTTGCAGTGCAGCACCGTTCAGCCGCGCCAGCATGGGGTTGGCCGTGAAGGCCTGGGTCATGGCCGGGTCCAGCTCGACCAGGGTGACTGATTCGACCGAGGGGTACTTGAGGATCTCGCGCACCGCCATGCCGTCGCCGCCGCCCAGCACGGCCACGCGCTTCGGCGCACCGTGCGCCGCCATGGCCGGGTGCACCAGGGCCTCGTGGTAGCGGTACTCGTCACGCTCGGCAAACTGCAGGTTGCCGTTGAGGAACAGCCGGTGCCCCGCCTTGCCCTGGGTGACCACGATGCGCTGGTAGGGCGATGCGGTGCTGAACACGATGCGGTCCTGGTAGAACTTGTCTTCAGCCAGGGTGGTGATGTGGTCTGCCCCCACAAAGCCCGCCAGCAGCGTGCCCAGCACCAGCACGCAGGCCGCGGCATGGGCGCGCAGGCGGCGCAGCTCACCGCGAAACAGCCACACCGCCCACAGCGCTACGGCCGCGTTCATCAGGCCAAACAGCAGCCCCGTGCGAATCAGCCCCAGCTGCGGCACCAGCAGCAGCGGAAACGCCAGCGACACCGCCAACGCGCCCAGATAGTCGAACGTGAGTACCTGCGAAACCAGGTCCTTGAGCACGGTGTTGCGCTTCAAGATGCGCATGACCAGCGGAATCTCCAGCCCCACCAGCATGCCCACCATCAGAACCATGCCGTACAGCAAGAAGCGGAACGCCTCCGGCACGTAGGCATTGGCCAGAAACAATGTGGCAGGTAGCGCGCCACCGATCAGCGCCACCAGCAACTCGATGCGCAAAAAGTGCGCGGGCAGTTGTCGCTCAAAGTACCGCGACAACCACGACCCCACGCCCATGGCAAACAGATACGTGCCGATGATGGTGGAGAACTGCAACACCGAATCGCCCAGCACATACGACGCCAGCGCCCCCGCCGCCAGCTCGTACAGCAGCCCGCAGGCTGCCACCACGAACACGCTGATGAGCAGGGCGATGTCGATGGGGCGCGGGCCAGCGCCCGAGGCGAGGGGCGCAAGGGCTGGAGGTGGAGAGCTTTCAGCGAGAGGCATGGAAAAGGCGCAGGGGTGCGGCGCTAGCGGGTGCGGGCGTCAACAGCCACAGGCACCGAAGGTCGAGACGAAGACAAAAGAAGTGGCCCGCAGCGCCCGCCGCAGCGGGCTGGGCGGCTGCGCGGCACTACAGGCCCCAACGCTCAATGGATGGCAGCTGCCACGATGATGCTGATGCCAAGGCACATGGCAGCCACCACCATGCCCAAAGCCTTGTTCTGCTTTTCCACAATCTCGCGCCACAGGTCGTAGGGCGTGATCTTGTCGATGATGATGAAGGCCGCCCAGAAGATGATGATGCCCATCAGGGCATAGAGCAATGTGCCGCCGATGGACAGGGGGTGAAGCCATTCAAATTTGGTCATGCGGTTCTCCGGTGAAATTCGGGTTGTTTCGATGTCATTGCGATGTCACTTGTGGCCGCCGCCCGAGGAGTAGCCGCCGTACGAGCCACCCGAGCTGCGGTAGCTGGAACTGGACGAGCAGTTCTCCACCCGCGGGTCGCAGCTGGAACAGCGGCTGAGGATGATGAGCAGGATGATGATGACCACCGCAACCAGGATGATGGTGCCGCAACCCATGCCCGACTTGGCCACGAAGGGGCCGGGGTCGTCGCGCTGCAGCACATCCTTCTTGTCATCGAGCTTGAAGGCCTTGGCCACCGTGTCGCTGGCGATCTTGTCGCCGGCGGACCAGGTGACCTCATTGCGGCTTTGCTCCAGCGAGAGCACGCCCTTGCTGCTGCCAAAGTCGCGGTTGCTGGTCTTCTGCCCCCGGCTCACCTGCCAGTAGAACTCGCCCAGCACGTAGGTGGTTTCGGCCTCGTAGCTGTATTTGAGCTCGTACTTGGTGCCCATGTACGTGGCGGTGCGTCCGTTGGACGAGAGCTGGGGCGCGCCGGTGGTGGGGCGCACCATGCTCCAGCCCTCTTCGGAATCGACCAGGAAAGCAAAGCCGCGCTTTTGGTTGTAGAGCAGGTATTCGCTCCAGCCAAAGTGCTCATCGTCGCCGGGCTCCACGCCCATGCGGTGCTGAAAGCCCACCACCTGCCAGTGCACGCCCTGCAACTGGCCCTTGCTGCCCAGCGGGATGAGGGGCTGCACGGGCTCGTCTTGCACGGCGGCACGCAGCTCGCCGCCAACGCCGCTGTTCAGGTCAATGAGGCTGTTGCACGAGCCGCAGGTCAGGCTCTTGGTGGTGGACAGCTGCACCTGCACCGGTGCGCCGCAATGCGGGCAGTTGAACTGCCGGCCTTTTTCTTCCTTGGCCGATTCGTCTTTGAGGCCCTGCAGCTTGAGGTCTTCCAGCAGCACCGAGCGCCCCCGCTCCACGCTGGGCGGGGTATGGCCGTAGTCGATGCTGAGCACCTCGCCATCGGCGCTGCGCAGCTCCACCATGTCAAACGGTTGGCCCAGCGGCGGCAGTTGGGGCAGTTCGCCCTGGGCAGACACCAGCTGCGCACTGCCGCTGTAGGCAACGCTATAGCTCTTGCCGTTGATGGCGGTGGTGGCCCCCAGGCGAAAGCGGCTGGCTTCGGGCAGCTCGCGGCCGGGGTCGATCTTGCGGGTAAAGACGTAGGCGCCGTTGTCTTCCCCCAGGCTGGCGGTGCTGCCGTCTTCCAGAAAGGCCACCCACTCCGTCCACACGCCTGCGTCGCTTTTGAACTGCAGGCGGCCGATCAGGGTGAAGGGCTGCTCCTTGCCATCGAGGGTGATGCGCCCGCTGGCAAAAAGCTGCAACGGGCTGTGGTCGTCGAACAGCTCGGCCATCTTGCCCAGGCGCGTGAGCACGTCGCCGCTGCGCACCACCGTGCTTTGGCAGTAGCCGCACACGGCATGGGTGGACTGGGCGCTTTTGAATTCCACCGGCGCGCCACAGCCGGGGCAAGGGGCGCGATAGGCGCGCTGGGTGGGGTCTGTGGCCATGGGAAGGCAGTGGGCAAGAAGGCTTCACTTGCGAACAAGGGCTGAAGGCAAAATATGCCTCCAGCCCTTATGCATCAAGCGCTAGCAGCTATTGATTCAATAGCAATCAAGATCCGGTCAGACCAGCTTTTTCAGCAGCTCTGCCTTCTTGGTGTCGAACTCTTCCTGGGTGAGGATGCCCTTGGCCTTGAGGTCGGCCAGCTTCTCCAGCGTGGCCATGACTTCGTCGGGCCGCACGCCCACCGGGGCCGCTGCAGCGGGGGCCGCCTGGGCAGCGCCGCCCTGCAGGCCTTGCTGCAGGTTTTGCGCCAGCACCTGGCCCAGCGCCACGCCGGCACCCAGGCCCATAGCATCACCCGCCACACCGCCGCCGTTGCCAGCGCCTTCGGCGAACTTGGGAATGGCCTGCGCCGTCTGGTACTGCATGAACTTGCCCATGTCGTTGCCGACCATGCCCATGCCGATCTTCTGGTCGAGGATCTTTTGCAGCTCTTCAGGCAACGAGACGTTTTGCACCGTCATGGATTCGAGCTGCAGACCGATCTTGGCGAAGGCTGGCTGCAGCTCTTGCGCCAGTGCATTGGCAAAAGCGATCTGGTTGGCGGCCAGGTCCAGGAACGGCAGGCCGCTGCTGGCAATGGCGTTGCTGATGTTTTGCAGCACCAGGCCACGCAGCTGCCCATCCAGCTCGGCCACGGTGTAGGACTCGCGGGTGCCGGAGATTTCGGTGTGGAACAGCTTGGGGTCGGCAATGCGGAAGGCGTAGTTGCCGAACGCGCGCAGGCGCACGGCACCAAAGTCCTTGTCGCGGATCGTGATGGGCTGAGGGGTGCCCCACTTCTGGTCGATCTGCTGGCGCGTGCTGAAGAAGTACACGTCGCTCTTGAAGGGGGACTCAAAGAGCTTGTCCCAGTTCTTCAGGTAGGTCAGCACCGGCAGCGTCTGCGTGGTGAGCTTGTAGGTGCCGGGGCCAAACACGTCGGCCACCTGGCCTTCGTTCACGAAGATGGCCATCTGCGACTCGCGCACCACCAGCGTGCCGCCGTTCTGGATTTCCATGCCCGCCATGGGGAAGCGCCAGGCCAGCGTGCCGTCGCTGTCTTCCGTCCACTGGATGACGTCAATGAACTGCTTCTTGATGAAGTCCATCAGGGCCATGTCTTCTCCCTTGCGTGATCGCTGTTGTAAGGCCGACCATCATAGCAACAGGGGTGTTGCCTCCCAAGGGGGAACAGGGGCACATGGCAGGCGCAGGCGCACGCAGCGGACGCCCCATACATAGCCTCTATCTTCAGATTAGAACTTTTTGATTGGCTATTACTATTGAGAATGCCTACCATTTGAACCCAAGCCGCTCACCCGGCACCACCACCGATTGAGGAGCCCGCCATGTCCCACATTCGCCGCATTGCCCATCAGAACAAAACCATGCTCTTGAAGACGGCCAGCTACTACGTCATCCACATCTGCGTGGCTGCCATGGTGGCTTACGCCGTGACGGGCAATTTGCTCGCGTCGCTCACCCTGAGCTTGCTGGAGCCCACGGTGCAGGCTGTGGCCTTCTTCTTCCATGAGAAGGCCTGGGCACGCAAACAGAACGCGCCGGTAGCGCAAGCCGCCCCAGCGGGGGCCTGACCACAGCGGAGCACCACCATGACACGCACCCACTGGGATGACTTTGCAGGCTGGCTCACGCAGCGGCTGGCCGAGCAGGCGCATTGCAGCGCCTGACTACGTCTGCGTTAACGCGCCGCCGCAAGCGCCTGCGCCACCCACCCGTCAAAGGTCTTTTGGTGGGCCTTGATCCAGCCGTTCACATGGCGCTCAATGTCTTGGGGCTTGTTCTCGCCATCGCGCATGCGCAGGTTCTGCGCGTTGACATCCGCCACCGGCAGTTGCATGACCTCAAAGAGCTTGGTTGCAGCCGGGTTCTTTTGGGCAAACGCCTTGTTCGCCACGATGCGCTGGGTGTTGACCGTGAAGCCAAAGTCCTTGCCGTCTGGCAGCTTGGTGCTGAGCTTGGCCTGCTCGCCGGGCAGCGATGAGTGCGGCACCTGCAGCCAGACCACGTCCTTGCCAGGCTGCAGCACGCCGCTGACCCAGTAGGGCGTCCAGGTGTAGTACAGGATGGGCTTGCCTTGCTTGTAGCGCGCGATGGTGTCGGCAATCAGTGCGGCATAGCTGCCCTGGTTGTGCATGACGGTGCCGCGCAGCTGGTAGGCCGTGAGTTGGTGCTCGATGACCAGCTCGCAGCCCCAGCCGGGGTTGCAACCGGTCAAGTCCGCCTTGCCGTCGCCATTGGTGTCAAACAGCTTGGCCAAGGCCGGGTCCGACAGTTGCGAGATGTGGGTGATCTTGTATTGGTCGGCAGTCTTCTTGTCGATCAAGTAGCCCTGCAAGGAATTGCGCACATAAGTGCCTTGCCGCCACAGCTTGTCGTCGCCGCCCGCGTTGCGATAGAAGTCAGCGTGCAGCGGGTCCCAATGGGTGGCCATGAAGGTGGCGTCGCCGTTGGCCAGCGCCAGATGGCCAGTGGCGTACTCGGTTTCCTGGGGCGCTTTGACGGTGTAGCCTAGCTTCTCCAGCGCTTTCGAGACCAGAATGGTCTGAAACGCTTCTTCCGCAATCGAGCTTTGAATGGGCTGAACGGTGGTGCCCTTGCCGGGCAAGGCCGCATCGGCCTGTACGGCGCTGGCAGCCACGAACGACAACGCGCCGACCGCCAGCGCCTTGGCCATGTGCTGGCGCGCCCGCAGAGAAACGCCTGAAATCAAATTTGGGTTGTGCATGAATGTGCTCCTTCACAGTGGTTTGAATGCAATAGACCTGCGCGCCCGCCACCACAACGGGTTCGCAACGATCAAAAGATGAGATGAGCGCGGGGAATGCTCAGGTGGGTGCGCAGATGGATGCGCTCGCGTCAAGCCGTCGCAGGGGCAGCTGGCAGCGGGGCGCCGTCGGCCATGTCTGCTGGCGCGTGGGGCACACGCTGGGCAGGCGCTGCGCGAAAGCGCGCCAGCAGCCCAACCACCAGGCCCACCGGGCCGGCTTGCCACCAGTGGCGCGTGCCCCGGCGCGGCTGGCCCATGGCCTGGGTGACGCGGTCGAGGGTGATGGCCAGCAACACAATGCCCAGGCCGCCCACCGTGGCCAGCCCCATGTCCAGGCGCCCGATGCCCCGCAGCACCATCTGGCCCAGGCCACCCACGGCGATCATGGAAGCGATCACCACCATGGACAACGACAGCATCAGCGACTGGTTGATGCCCGCCATGATGGAGGGCATGGCCAGCGGCAGCTGCACCTTGACCAGCATTTGCCAGGGCGAAGCGCCATAGGCGCGGGCCGCTTCAATCAGGTCCGGGCGCACCTGGCGAATGCCCAGGTTGGTCAGCCGCACCAGCGGAGGCAGCGCGAACACGATGGTGACCACCACACCCGGCACGTTGCCGATGCCAAACAGCATCACGACAGGGACCAGATAGACAAAGGCGGGCGTGGTTTGCATGGCGTCCAGGAACGGGCGCATCCAACGCTGGGCCCGGTCGCTGCGCGCCAGCAGGATGCCCAGCGGCAAACCGATCGCCAGACAAAACGCCAGCGAGGTCAGCACCAGCGAGAGCGTGACCATGGCCTCGGGCCAGATGCCCAGCATGGCCACCAGCAGCAAGGACACTGCGGCACCGATGGCCACACCACGGCCCGCGCATTGCCAGGCCAGCAAACTCAAAATGGCCACCATCCACAGCGGCGGCACGCTTTGCAGCAAGCCCTCCATCTGGGTAAGCACGCCATCGATGGGCCCGCGCACGGTCTGGAAGAAAGGACGGAAATTCGTCACCACCCAGTCCAGCCCCTGGTTGATCCAGGACTCCACCGGCAAGCTGCCGTCCCACAGCTGGTGCAGCGCAAAGCCAGGGTCGGTGCCGTCTACGCCCGTGGTCACGTCCAGGGGTGCGGTGGGGGCGGCCCCCATCCAGTCGCCCCCGGCATCCGGGGTGGCGACTGTGTCGCCCCAAGGGTTGTCAGGCGCGGGCGTGCTGGCGGCATCGGGGGTGGCCCACGGGTTGTCTGCCGCCTTGGCCACCTGGCCGGGTTGCGGCGGCACGGCGTCTGCGGTCATGGGGGCTTGAGAGGGTGGCGCTTCGTAAGGATTCTTTTCAACTGTCAGATCGGACATGGTTCAGGGTCTTTCAAATTCTGGAATGGCAGGGCGGCCTAGGGCACATCAGTGCATCTGCGCTGATGCCAAAGCGGGCTGCGAAGGCGGCACCGGCGGGGTGTCCCGGTCCAGAAACTTGAGCAAGGTGGTCTTGCTGATGGCGCCACCAAAGCGGCCATCCGGCTGCACCACGGGCATGGCGAAGGGCGCACTGGCGACGCGGCCAAACAGCTCGCTGACGGGTTCGTCCGCCACGATGGGCTGCACCGCTGGCAGGTAGGCATGTGCCAGCCCCAGTGGCCCCTGGTGCCCTGCCAATGCCGAGCGCAAGGACTCTGCCGACACCACCCCCAAAAACTGCTGCGCAGGGCTGACCACATACGCGTATTCGCGGTCTTGGTCCTGCAGCATCTTCAACGCCGCGCGCGAGCCCCGGTCAGCATGCTCGGCCACCACGGTGAGGGGCTTTCGGGCGATGTCAGAGGCCTTGAACACGGCAGCCGCATCCACACCACGGATGAAACTGCGCACATAGTCGTTGGCGGGGTTGCGCAGGATGTCGTCGGGCGTGCCCACTTGCACCACCTGCCCGTCTTTCATGATGGCAATCCGGTCGCCAATGCGCATGGCCTCGTCCAGGTCGTGCGAGATGAAGACGATGGTGCGCCGCCGCACCTTTTGCAGGCGCAGCAGCTCCGACTGCATTTCGGTGCGGATGATGGGGTCCAGCGCCGAAAACGCTTCATCCATCAGCAGGATCGAGGGGTCCGATGCCAGCGCCCTGGCCAGCCCCACGCGCTGCTGCATACCGCCGGAGAGTTCGTCCGGGTAGCTGTCGCCCCACCCGGCCAGGCCCACCTGCTCGAGCGCCTGGGCGGCCTGGGCCTGGCGCTGGGCGCGATCCACGCCCGCCAGTTCCAGGCCCAGGGCCGTGTTGTCCAGCACCGTCATGTGGGGCATCAGGGCAAACGACTGAAACACCATGCTGATGTCTTTGCGGCGCAGCGCCCGCAGTTGCGCATCGGGCAGCTGCGCGATGTCCACCCCGTCCACCAGGATGCGACCGGCGCTGGGTTCAATCAGCAAATTCAGCAGCCGCACCAGGGTGGATTTGCCTGAGCCCGACAGGCCCATGACCACAAAAATCTCGCCCGCCTCGATCGACAGGTGGGCGTCAAACACCCCGATGGACTGCCCCGTGCGGGCCAGGACTTCCTGCTTGCTCAGGCCTTGGCGAACCAGCGCCAGGGCCTCTTGTGGATCGTCTCCAAAGACCTTGAACACGTGATCAATAACGATTTGTTTTGCCATGGACTTCCTCCTCCCGGTTGAACGACACAAGCCGCCCCGCACGAGCGCAGGGTTCGAGAGGGGCGACAAGCCCACGCTTTGGCGATGCAGCAGCCTGGCAGCGCCATGTGGCGCGCCCAACGGCACGAAAAACGTGGGATTTACAGAGACCGACCCGGATGGCACGCGGCAGACGTGCGCAAGGGTCGAGTAGCGGACGGGCCGCTGCGCGAGACCAGCTCGCTCGACATGGTTGGAGCGGACGCATGCCCGCTCCGGGTGCTGCCATTGCCAATGCGTTGGCAATACAGAGTCGCAAGCACGACTCCCGGCGGCACTTCACTCAAGGGTTGAACACCTGCGTGGCAGGTAGTGAAACACGGGGAAAGTCTACGAATTCTTACCATCAAAGTCAAAACACAGGGTTTTGCAAAAATGGTATTCGCGCGCAATAAACGAAAAAGCCGCCCGAAGGCGGCTAGATGCACGCGGTAGCAAGCATCAATGACCAGCAAAGTCCACCAGCGTGAAGAGCGGCAAGCCAGACTCTTTCAGCCGGGCCGAGCCACCCAGTTCGGGCAGATCGACAATGGCCGCGCCCTCGGTGACGGTGGCGCCCAGCTTCTCCAGCAGGCGGCGCCCAGCCATCATGGTGCCGCCGGTGGCGATCAGGTCGTCAATCAGCAGCACGCGGTCGCCGGGTTTCACGGCATCGGTGTGCAGCTCCACCGTGGCGCTGCCGTATTCCAGCTCGTAGGTTTCTTCCACGGTGGTGAAGGGCAACTTGCCCTTTTTGCGGATGGGCACGAAGCCCACGTTCAGCTCATAGGCCACCACGGCGCCCAGGATGAAGCCGCGCGCGTCCAGCCCGGCCACCACGTCGGGGCGCAGCGCCTTGTCCATGTAGCGGTGCACAAAGGCGTCGATCAGCACGCGGAACACCTTGGGGTCTTGCAGCAGGGGCGTGATGTCTCGGAACTGCACACCGGGCGCGGGCCAGTCGGGCACGGTGCGGATGTGTTGACGAAGGTATTGGTTGACGCTGAACGACTGCATGGCATGAGGCCGCGCGCCTGAAGCAAGCGCATTGCGGCAAAAAAAGCACCCCAAAGGGGCGAAGCCCCCGCGGGGGAAAAAGCCCTGGGGGCGCGAAAACACGGGTTCCCAGGCGGCGCTGACCCGCGCACACTGCACAGTAGAACAACGCCAAGCCCGATATTGTTCCAAATTGTGTGCGCCGTGGGCGACTTCTCTGCACAATGGCAAGCGGGCCGCTCTGGTTCGCCCCCGCACGCACAGAACTGCAATGAAGCCAACGTACTTGTACCCCGGGCCCTGTCCCTGGCCCCCTTCGGTAACGGCTGCAGCATGCGGCCGGGTACGGCTCTTGCAATTGGGCCAGTAACCTTGCATCGCCATGCCTATCTGCGTCCTTCTCATTGACAACAATGCCTGCCACGCGCAGGTGGTGGTGTCGGCCTTGGCCGACCCCTGGCTGGGCTGGCAGGTGGATGTGGCCACCAGCGTGCAGGCGGGGCTGCAGCGTGTGCGCCAGGGCGGCGTGGACATCGTGATCTGCCGTCACCAACTTCAAGACGGCACCGCCTTTGATGTGCTGGAGGTGCTGCAGGGTATTCCCGCCCTGGTGCTGGTGCGGCCGGGGCTGGAAGGCCATGCGGCACATGCCATGCGCCATGGGTTTGCCGACTTTGCGGTGCAAGACCCTGACTCCAACTACCTGCTGGCGCTGCCTGCGCAGATTGAGGCCGTGCTGGAACGCAGCACCAGCGCCCGCGCGCGGCGATCCGCCGAGGCCATGCTCACCCGCCAGCACCGCTTGCTACAGGCCATCTCGCGGGCGCAGGCGGTGTTCATTGCCAGTGCCAAGCCCGAAGCCGCTTTCGATGCCCTGCTCGACGAGCTGATGGAGCTGACACGCAGCAGCTTTGGCATGGTGGGCCACGTACAGCACACGCCCGGTGGCTCGCCCACGCTGCACTTGCATGCCATGACGGACATCCGCCGGGATGAGGCCACGCGCATGCAGACCGTGCGTCGCCTTCAGGAGGCACGGGTTTTTGACAGCACCACCCCCCTGGTCGGGCAGGTGCTGGCGAATGAACAACCCGTGATCCTGGAAGACGCCAGCGCCGACGCCAGTTGCCAGCCGCTGCCCGCCGGGCTGCCGCCGCTGGGGGCTTGCATGGCGCTGCCCATTCATGCCGCGCAGGAGCTGGTGGCGGTGGTGGTGCTGGCCAACAGCCACAGCGGCTACGCCAGTGCGGACATCCAGTTCCTGCAGCCGCTGCTCAGCACCGTGGGCCAGCTGGAAATGGCGCGCCGTGCCGAAGAAGACCGGCGCCAGGTGGACGCCCAGCTGGTGCGCACCAGCGCGCTGCTGGGTGAAAAAACCAACGCCCTGGAAGCCACGCTGGCCAGCGTCTCGCAGGGCATCGTGAAGGTGGATGCCGACGGCAAGATCCGCGTGTTCAACCAGCGCTACCTGGAACTGCTGGAGCTGCCCCGCGAGTTCATGGCCACCGAGCCCACCCACGAAGACATCGTGCGCTTTCAAACCGAGCGTGGCGACTTTGGCCAGGGCTTTGAGCTGATAGAAGCCGGCGCGCGGGCCTACGTGCAAGCCGACTACGCGGTGAAAGGGCGCGGCCAGACGGTGCCCGACACCTATGTGCGCCGCACGAGCAAGGGGCGGTCCCTGGAAGTGCGCACCCGCACCATGCCCGACGGCGGCCTGGTACGCACGTTCACCGACGTGACCGATTACGTGGGCACCCTGGAGGCCCTGCGCCAAAGTGAAGCGCGCTGGCGCAGCCTGACTCACCTGTCCTCCGACTGGTATTGGGAGCAGGACGAGCAACTGCGCTTTGTGCGGCTGGACGGGCGCTCCAGCAACCAGGTGGGTATCCAGGACGACTCCTTCTACGGCCGCACCCTCTGGGAGCTGGACAACACCTTTGTGGATGACAAGCTATGGCGGGAACACCGTGCCCAGCTGCAGGCCCATGAGGTGTTCCACAACTTTGAAATCCAGCGCCGCAAGCCCTCGGGCGAGTGGATGTGGGTGTCCGTCAGCGGAGAGCCCATCTTTGACAAGCAAGGCCAGTTTGCGGGTTACCGGGGCATCGGGCGCGACATCACGGCGCAAAAGCGGGCCGAAGCCGAAATCCAGCGCCTGGCGTTCTACGACGAGCTCACCGGCCTGCCCAACCGACGCCTGCTGATGGATCGCCTGGAGCGCGCCGTCACCCAAAGCGCCCGCAAAGGCACTCATGGGGCCTTGCTGTTTCTGGACCTGGACAACTTCAAGGGCATCAACGACACCCTGGGGCACGAATGGGGTGACCGGCTGCTGACGCTGGTGGCCCAGCGCATCACCGCCAGTGTGCGGGCCAGCGACACGGTGGCCCGCCTGGGGGGCGACGAATTTGTGCTGGTGCTGCAAGGGCTGCAGCCGGGGCCGACCGAAGCAGCGGTAGAAGCCGAACTGGTCGCGCAGAAAGTGCTGCAGGAGCTGAGCCGGCCCTACACGCTGGAGGACGCCGTGCTGTACAGCACGCCCAGCATCGGCATCACGCTGTTTCGCAACCAGGAGCAGTCGGTGCATGAGTTGCTCAAGCGCGCAGATTTGGCTATGTACCAGGCCAAGGCCCAGGGCCGCAACACCCTGTGCTTTTTTGACCCGGCCATGCAGGCGGCGGCATCGGCACGTTCGGCCCTGGAAGGCGACATCCGCCTGGGCATTGAACGAAGCGAGTTCCTGCTGCACTACCAGCCCGTGGTGAACGCTGCCGGCCACCGCATGGGCGTGGAAGCCCTGGTGCGCTGGAACCACCCCCAGCGCGGCATGGTGTCGCCGGGCGAATTCATTCCGCTGGCCGAACAAACGGGCCTGATCCTGCCGCTGGGCCAGCAGGTGCTGCGCATGGCCTGCACCCAGCTGGCACAGTGGAGCCAGCAGCCGAACACCTGCGACTGGACAGTGGCCGTGAACGTCAGCGCGCAGGAGTTTCGCCACCCCGACTTCGTGAAGCGGGTGTGGGACGCGCTGCGGGAAAGCGGCGCCAACGCGCACCAGCTCAAGCTTGAGCTGACGGAAAGCCTGCTGCTGCAGGACGTGGAGGACGGCATTGCCAAGATGCGCGCCCTGCGCGAGCGGGGCGTGGGCTTCTCGCTGGACGACTTTGGTACCGGCTACTCGTCGCTGAGCTACCTCAAGCGGCTGCCGCTCGATCAACTCAAGATCGACCAGAGCTTTGTGCGCGACGTGCTTACCGACCCCAACGACGCCGCCATCGCCTGCACCATCGTCACCCTGGCCCAGAGCCTGGGGCTGGATGTGGTGGCCGAAGGGGTGGAGACGGAAGGCCAGCGCGAGTTTTTGCTGCGCAACGGCTGCCACAAGTTCCAGGGCTACCTGTTTGGCAGGCCCGTGCCAGCAGATCAGCTTTAAATGCTACTGAAATCATAGCTGCTCGCGCTTACTGCGCAAGCGCTACCGGCCAATTTCATCCAAATCTCCACCCCCCCCCGCTGGCAGGCAGCGCCAGGGCGGGCGAGCCGTGCTAGCCGCGCAACAGCTTGTCTTCGGCCAACGCCAAGGCAGTCGGGTGGCCCGACAGCACCAGGGTGTCGCCCTCTTGCAGCACAGCGTCGTCTGCTGCCGCAGCTTGGTGACCATTGGCGCGCCGCAGGTTGACTACGCGCACCCCCACCGCGTTCAGGGCCAGATCGCCCAGCGGGCTGCCCAATGCCTTGGCTCCTGGAGGCAGGCTCACGGTGCTCATGCGCTCCTGGTCGCGTTCGTTCGGGGTGTCGTCATCCGCCCCGTGGAAGTACCCGCGCAGCATGTTGTAGCGGGCATCGCGCTGGTCCTGCACCACGCGCAGCACGCGCCGCATGGGCACGCCCACCAGCGCCAATGCGTGGCTGGCCAGCATCAGGGACCCTTCAATGGCCTCGGGCACCACTTCGGTGGCGCCAGCGTCCTGCAGTTTGTCGAGGTAGGCGTCGTCCTGCGTGCGCACCACCACGGGCACCTGCGGCGCGTGCGAGCGGGTGTTCGCCAGCACCTTGAGGGCGGCGGGCACGTCGATGTAGGTCACCACCACGGCACTGGCGCGCACCAGGCCGGCAGCCATCAGGGCTTGCAGGCGGGTGGCGTCGCCATACACCACCGAGTCGCCGGCGGCGGCGGCCTGGCGCACCCGGTCGGGGTCCAGGTCCAGCGCCATGTAGGGAATGCCTTCGCGCTCCAGCATGCGCGCCAGGTTCTGGCCGCAGCGGCCATAGCCGCAGATGATGACGTGCTTGCTGGTGTTGATGGTCTTGCGCGCAATGGTGGTCATCTGCAGCGACTGCTGCATCCAGTCGCTGGCAACCAGCTTCATCACGATGCGGTTGCTGTACATGATGAGGAAGGGCGTGGCCAGCATCGACAGCACCATGGCCGCCAGGATGGGGTTCATCAGCGCCGGCTGCACCAGCCCATGGTCCTGCGTGAGCGACAGCAGCACAAAGCCAAACTCCCCCGCCTGCGCCAGGAACAGCCCCGAGCGCAGCGCCACCCCTGTGGTGGCCCCCATCAGCCGGGCCAGCACCAGAATGATGACCGCCTTGACCAGCAGCGGCACCGCCAGCAGCGCCAGCACCAGCGCCCAGCGGTCCACCAGAATGTGCCAGTCCAGCATCATGCCGATGGTGATGAAGAACAGCCCCAGCAGCACATCGTGGAAGGGGCGAATGTCCGTGCCCACCTGGTGGCGGTATTCGGTTTCTGACACCAGCACGCCGGCAATGAACGCGCCCAGCGCCAGGCTCAAGCCCGCCAGTTCGGTCAGCCAGGCCAGACCCAGGGTGATGAGCAGCAGGTTCAGCATGAACAGCTCTTCGCTCTTGCGGCGGGCCACCAGGGTCAGCCACCAGCGCATGAAGCGCTGCCCGCCCGTGAGCAACAGGCCCACCAGAACCACCGCCTTGATAAGCGCCCAGCCCAATGCGGGCAGCAACTGCTCCGACGCAGAGCCCAGGGCTGGAATCAAGATCAGCAGCGGCACCACGGCCAAATCCTGGAACAGCAGAATGCCCATCACGCGGCGGCCGTGCTCGCTTTCCAGCTCAGCGCGCTCGGCCATCAGCTTGACCACGATGGCGGTGCTGCTCATGGCCAGCACGCCTGACAGGGCCAGCGCCGTCTGCCAGCCCATGTCCCAGATGCCGCCCACCCAGTGCGACAAGGCTACGCCGCCCACGGTCACCACGGCCATGGTCGCCAACACCTGCATCAGCCCCAGCCCAAACACCTGCTTGCGCATGGCCAGCAGCTTGGGCAGGCTGAATTCCAGCCCGATGGCAAACATCAGAAACACCACCCCGAACTCGCCCAGGTGGCGCACGCCCTCGGAGTTTTGCGCCAGCGCCATGGCGTGGGGGCCGATCAGCACGCCCGCGGCCAGATAGCCCAACATGGGCGGCAACTTGAGACTGCGACAGGTAACCACGCCCAGCACTGCGGCCAGCAAATAAAGCAAAGTCAAAGCGAGTGAGGACATACAGCGATGCTATCCGAGCGTTACAAGTTTGCGCTCCTGCCGGTGTAGCAAAGGGGCGCAGGGCACTGCAGATCGCACCTACGCTGCCAGCAAGACGGCCGAAAGGCCCGGCAACAGGCCGCCGGCGGCCCCGGTCGATAGAATCCTGCCATGACTGTCAGCCCCTCCACGCCCCCTCCTTTTGACACGGCGCAAGCCTTGCGCCTGGCGCGCGAGACCTTTGAAATCGAAGCCGCCGCGCTCACGGGCCTGGCGGCCCGGGTGGACGAGCGTTTTGCCCAGGCCGTGCAGATGGTGCTGGCCACCACCGGCCGTCTGGTGGTGATGGGCATGGGCAAAAGTGGCCATGTAGGCCGCAAGATTGCCGCCACCCTGGCGTCCACCGGCACCCCCGCTTTCTTTGTGCACCCCGCAGAGGCCAGCCACGGCGATCTGGGCATGGTCACCGGCGCTGATGTGGTGCTGGCCATCTCCAACAGCGGCGAAAGCGGCGAACTCACTGCCATCCTGCCCGTGCTCAAGCGCCTGGGCGCCCCCCTGATCGCATTGACCGGCGGTCTGCAGTCCACCCTGGCCCAGCATGCCGACCTGGTGCTGGACTGCAGTGTTGAGCGCGAAGCCTGCCCGCTGAACCTGGCCCCCACCGCCAGCACCACCGCGCAACTGGCCATGGGCGACGCACTGGCCGTGGCCCTGCTCGACGCCCGGGGCTTCCGCCCCGAAGACTTTGCCCGCTCGCACCCCGGTGGCTCGCTGGGCCGCAAACTGCTCACCCATGTGAGCGACGTGATGCGCAGCGGCGATCAGGTGCCCCGCGTAAGCCCCGAAGCCAGCTTCAGCGACCTGATGCGCGAGATGAGCGCCAAGGGCCTGGGCTGCTCCGCCATCGTCGATGCTGCGGGCCACATTCAAGGCATCTTCACCGACGGCGACCTGCGCCGGCGTATCGAAGCCGGGGCAGACCTGCGCACCGCCACGGCCGCCCAGGTCATGCACCCCTCGCCCCGCCGCATCGCCCCCGACGCACTGGCGGTGGACGCCGCCGAAATGATGGAAGCCCACGGCATCACCAGCGTGCTGGTGGTCGATGCCGCAGGCGTGCTGACCGGCGTGGTCCACATTGGCGACCTGATGCGGGCAAAAGTCATATGACCCCCCTGAGTCGCTGCGCGCCTTCCCCCCAAGGGTGGACGCGCCCGGTGGCCCGGCAAAGTCGGCTCCACGGGTGCGCCGGCCTGGCCCGTGCCTGTATCTCCATTGCTCCCTGACATGACCCAGCCTGTTCTGAATTTCGACCCCGAGCTGCTCCTGCGTGCGCAGCCCGTGCGCGTGGCCTTTTTCGACGTGGACGGCGTGCTGACGGATGGCGGCCTGCTGTTCAGTGAAAGTGGCGAAACGCTCAAGCGCTTCCACACGCTGGACGGCCACGGCATCAAGCTGCTGCAAAAGGCTGGCATCACGCCCGCTGTGAT
>NZ_CAXIAK010000031.1:0-37386 GCF_964021665.1 uncultured Acidovorax sp. | reverse complement strand
GGTGTGGACATCGCCAACGTGAAGATGAGCATGAACCCCTTTGACGAAATCGCCGTTGAAGAGGCCGTGCGCCTGAAAGAAAAAGGCCTGGTGACCGAAGTCATCGCAGTCTCCTGCGGCGTGGCCCAATGCCAGGAAACCCTGCGCACCGCCATGGCCATCGGCGCTGACCGCGCCATCCTGGTGGAAACCGACGCCGAACTGCAGCCCCTGGCCGTGGCCAAGCTCCTCAAAGCCCTGGTCGACAAAGAACAACCCCAGCTCATCATCCTGGGCAAACAAGCCATCGACGACGACGCCAACCAGACCGGCCAGATGCTCGCCGCATTGGCAGACCTGCCCCAGGCCACCTTCGCCAGCAAGGTTGAACTGGCTGCCGACAAAGTCAGCGTGACCCGTGAAGTCGACGGCGGCCTCGAAACCCTGGCATTGAGCCTGCCAGCCGTCATCACCACCGACCTGCGCCTGAACGAACCTCGCTACGTCACCTTGCCCAACATCATGAAGGCCAAGAAAAAGCAGCTGGACACCGTCAAGCCCGAAGACCTCGGAGTGGACGTGGCTCCGCGCCTGAAGACCCTGAAGGTGACCGAACCCGCCAAGCGCGGCGCAGGCATCAAGGTGGCTGACGTAGCTGCACTCGTTGAAAAACTCAAGAACGAAGCGAAGGTGATCTAAATGTCGGTACTCGTTATTGCTGAACACGACAACGCCAGCATCAAAGGCGCAACCCTCAACACCGTCACTGCCGCTGCAGCTTGCGGCGGCGACGTGCACATCCTCGTCGCCGGCCACAACGCCGGTGCCGCCGCACAAGCCGCTGCCCAGATCGCCGGTGTCGCCAAAGTCATCCACGCCGACGCAGCCGGCCTGGCCCACGGCCTCGCTGAAAACGTCGCCGCGCAAGTTTTGGCTATCGCCAGCAACTACAGCCACATCCTCTTCCCCGCCACCGCTGGCGGCAAGAACGTCGCCCCCCGCGTGGCCGCCAAGCTCGACGTCGCCCAGATCAGCGACATCACCAAAGTAGTGAGCGCCGACACTTTCGAGCGCCCCATCTACGCTGGCAACGCCATTGCTACGGTGCAAAGCAGCGACAGCGTCAAGGTCATCACCGTGCGCACCACCGGCTTTGACGCCGCGGCTGCCACCGGTGGCAGCGCACAAGTCGAAACCGCAGCCGCTGCAGCCGACAACGGCAAGAGCAGCTTCATCGGCAGCGAAATCGCCAAGAGCGACCGGCCCGAGCTCACCGCCGCCAAGATCATCGTCTCCGGTGGCCGGGCTTTGGGCAGCGCCGAGAAGTTCAACGAAGTCATCACCCCGCTGGCCGACAAGCTGGGCGCAGCCATTGGCGCCAGCCGCGCTGCGGTGGACGCAGGCTACGCCCCGAACGATTTGCAAGTGGGCCAGACCGGCAAGATCGTGGCGCCGCAGCTGTACATCGCTGCTGGTATCTCGGGTGCGATCCAGCACTTGGCAGGCATGAAGGATTCGAAGGTGATCGTGGCGATCAACAAGGATCCGGAAGCGCCGATCTTCAGCGTGGCGGACTATGGGCTGGAGGCGGACTTGTTCACGGCTGTGCCTGAATTGGTCAAGGCGCTCTGACCTGCCCAGGCCTTCCACCATCGGCCCGCATGTGCAAGGCTGATTGCTACTAAAAACATAGCTGCTAGCGCTTATCCATAAAGCGTTAGCAGCTATTTTTAGGCTCTTCTAGCGAATAGTAGTGATGGAAATCGCCGCACGTCTGTAAACGACGATTTCGACGTACGACATTTATCGAGTGCATCACTAGCATTCGCTAGAAGAGCCTATTTTTACTTGAAAAACGATACAGGAGACAACACCATGAACGCATCCCTTTCTCGCCGCCGCATCGTGCAGGCCACAGGCGCTGCGCTGGCCACGGCCGCGCTGCCCGCACTGGCGCAGTCCGGCTGGCCCAGCCGCCCCATCCGCATCGTGGTGCCGTACACCGCCGGTGGCTTCACCGACCAGATGGCGCGCCTGCTGACCGTGGGCCTGCAAAAGCAGTTGGGCCAGCCCGTGGTGATCGACAACAAGCCCGGTGCCAACAGCATCATCGGTGTGGAAGCCGTGGCCAAGGCCGCGCCCGACGGGCACACCTTTGGGGTGGTGATTCCGGCCTTCACCGCCAACACCACGCTGTACCCCAAGCTGCCCTACAACCCGCGCAAGGATCTGGTGGGCGTGTCGCTCATGGGCGTGTCGCCCCTGGTGGCTGCCGTGGCGCCCAATGCGCCGTTTAAAACGGTGAAGGAACTGGTGGCTTACGCCAAGGCCAACCCGGGCAAGGTGAGCTTTGCTTCATCAGGCACCGGCTCGGCCGCGCACCTGACGAGCGAGCTGCTCAAGTCGCTCACGCAGACGTTCATGGTGCACATTCCCTACCGTGGCGCGGCACCGGCGCTCACTGATCTGCTGGGCGGCCAGGTGCCGTTGTTTCTCGATCCACCTCCCAACCTCATCCAGCCTGCCAAGGCAGGTCGCATCACGCTGATTGGCGTGGCCAGCGAAAAGCGCCTGCCCATGCTGCCCGATGTGCCCACCTTCATCGAGCAGGGCATTCCCGGCATGGTGGGCAGCACCTGGGCCAGCATGATTGCCCCGGCAGGCACGCCGCGCGACATCGTCAAACGCATGTCCGACGCGGTGAACGCCATCATCCAGAGCGAAGAAACCAAGGCGAAGCTCGAAGCCATGGGCACCTTCGGCGAAGGCACCACGCCCGAAGCCTGCGACGCCTTCCTGGCGGCCGAGACGACCAAGTGGGGCAAAGTGATCCGCGACGCGGGCGTGACGCTGGATTGATCTGGTGCCGGGCCTGGGGCCTGGCCTTTGAGCCGGTTTGGGGAACGGGCGCTTACGCGTAGCGCTTGGCCCGCAGGTTTTCTTTCATCTGCTGCAGGATGGGTTGCAGCGAGCTGCCAATGCGCAGCGCCACGCAGGTGGCCAGCACGTCGATGATGAGCAGGTGCATCAGGCGCGACACCATGGGGCTGTAACGGTCGTACCCCTCGGGGTGGTCGGCGGCCAGGTGGATGTTGCAGGTGCTGGCCAGCGGCGAACCGCTGGCGGTGATGGCAATGGTGACGGCGCCGTTCTTGCGGGCAATGTCGGCAGCGTCCATCAGGTCGCGCGTGCGGCCCGAGTTGGAGATGATCACCGCGCAGTCGCCCGGGCCGAGCAGGGTGGCGCTCATCACCTGCATGTGGCCGTCGCTGCTGGAGATGGAGGTGACGCCCAGGCGGAAGAACTTGTGCTGCGCATCCTGCGCCACGATGCCCGAGTTGCCCACGCCGTAGAACTCGATGCGCTTGCCCTTCTTCCAGGTGTCTGAGATGGCCTGCGCCGCACGCTCCAGCGCCACGGTGCTGGCCGCGTTGCGGTATTGCAGGAAGGCCGCCACGGCGTTGTCCACCACCTTCACCAGCACATCACCCGTCTTGTCGTCCACGTCCACACTGCGGTGGATGAAGGGCACGCCCTCGCTCACGCTGCCAGCCAGCTTGAGCTTGAAGTCGGCCAGCCCGTCGTAACCCATGCTGCGGCAAAAGCGCACCACGGTGGGCTTGCTCACATGGGCGCGCTCGGCTAGCTCGCGCACAGGCAGGCGGGCAAAGGCGCGGGGGTCGGTCAGCACCAGCTTGGCCACGCGCTGCTCTGCCGGGGCCAGGGAACTCAAGGATGCGGTGATGCGTTCAAGCATGGGAGATCCACAGAAAACGAAACGAGGTAACTGCAATGTAACTTGGTTTCATGCAGCGGGGGTTACCGGTAACGGTGCGCGTCTACACTTGCTATCAGCGCTGGCCCGCCTGTGCCCCCGGTCATTCGCGATGCCTTGCCCTGTTCGCTGTCCACTTTTGAGACCATTGCCATGAACCAACTCGACGCCCTCAAACAGTTCACCACCGTGGTTGCCGACACTGGCGACTTTCTGCAACTGGCCCAGTTCCGTCCGCAGGACGCGACGACCAACCCATCGCTGATCCTCAAGGCGGTGCAGAAGCCCGAATACGCACCCCTGCTCAAGGACACCGTGGCCAAGTGGCAAGGGCGGGCGATGGACGAGGTGATTGACCGCCTGTTGGTGCGCTTTGGCTGCGAAATCCTCCAGCATGTGCCGGGCCGCGTTTCCACCGAAGTGGATGCCCGCCTGAGTTTTGACGCTAGTGCCACCGTCACGCGCGCCGAACGCATCATCGAGCTGTACCAAGCCGAAGGCATCCACATCAACCGTGTGCTCATCAAGATCGCCGCCACGTGGGAAGGCATTCAGGCTGCTGCCCAGCTGGAGCGCAAGGGCATCCACACCAACCTCACGCTGCTGTTCTCGTTCGCCCAGGCCGTGGCTTGCGGCCAGGCCAAGGTGCAACTGATTTCCCCGTTTGTGGGCCGCATTTACGACTGGTACAAGAAGCAGGCGGGCGCGAGCTGGGACGAGGCCGCACGCAGCGGGGCCAACGATCCTGGTGTGCAGTCCGTCACGCAGATCTACAACCACTACAAGCGCTTTGGCATTGCCACCGAGGTGATGGGCGCGAGCTTCCGCAACGTGGGGCAGATCACGGCATTGGCGGGCTGCGATTTGCTCACCATTGCCCCCGAGCTGCTGGCCCAACTGGCCGCCACCGAAGCCCCACTGCAGCCTGCCTTGAGCGCCGATGCCGCCAAGGCGATGGATCTGCCCTTCGTGACCTACGACGAACCAAGCTTCCGCTATGCCTTGAACGAAGACGCGATGGCGACGGAAAAGCTGGCAGAAGGCATTCGCGCGTTTGCGGTGGATGCGGTCAAGCTGGAAAAGCTGATTCAGGCCATCTGAGCAGGGTTCCTGCCAGCCTTTGACAGGTTCTTAGGGCAGGGCTGGCAGCGAGATCCCCACGCGCAAGCCGTGGGGTGCTATGGACTCTGCAAAGGTTTGCCCAGCATGGCGCAGGGCAATCTCGTCCACGATAGACAAGCCCAGGCCGCAACCGCCGGCCTTGTCTGACCCGCGCCAGAACCGCGCGAACAGGTCGCCCAGGTGCTCTGCGGGCACCCCGGGGCCATCGTCTTCCACTGCCAGCGCAGCCATGCCAGGGGCGGGGATCTGCACCCGCACGGTGACGGTAGTGCCGGTGCCAGCGTAGTGCAGTGCGTTGTCAATCAGGTTGTTCAGCGCTTCGCGCAGCAGCAGGGGGTGGCCCAGCACGCGGAGTTGCTCCTCGCCTTCGTAGCCTAGGTCAATGCCCGCGGCCAGGGCCTTGGCGGTCCATTCGCGTGCCACTTCGCAGGCCAGTTGCGGCAGGTCCAACGGCTGCATGGGCACGTTGCTTTCTGAGCGTGCCAGTTGCAGCAACTGGTGAACCAGGTGGGCACTGCGCTGGGCGGCCGACAGCACTTTGTGCAGCCGCTCACGCACCTGGGGCTCATGGCTTTCGTGCAGGGCCAGCTCGGTCTGGCCGATCAGGCCTGCCAGCGGCGTACGCAGCTGATGGGCTGCATCGTTGAGGAAGCGCTTTTCCTTTTGTTGCCCGCGGGCCACGGCTTCCAGCAAGCGGTTGATGGTGCTGGCGAGGGAATACACCTCTTGCGGGGCCGAGGTCAGTTCAATGGGCGGTAGCGGGTCTGCCGCGTTGTGGTTGCGCTTGCCGGCCCGCTCAATCTGCGCTTCCAGCCGCTTGAGGGGTTGCAGGCCGCGCAGCACACCGGCATACAGGTGCTGGGCATGCTGGGGCTGTCCAGCTCCATCACCGGTCTGGTGCTGGTGCACTGCTTGGCGGGGCTGGCGGGCACCACGCTGTTCTTTCGCAACTACTACGCCGCCATTCCGAAGGAGCTGGTGAATGCGGCGCGCATGGACGGGGCGAACTTCTGGCAGATCTTCTGGCGCATCGTGCTGCCGCTGTCCACGCCCATCTTCATGGTCACGCTCATCTGGCAGTTCACCAACATCTGGAACGACTTCCTGTTCGGCGTGGTGTTCTCGGGAACCGAGTCCAAGCCCATCACCGTGGGCCTGAACAACCTGGCCAACACCAGCAGCAGCGTGAAGGCCTATAACGTGGACATGGCCGCCGCCATCATCGCGGGCCTGCCCACCATGGCCATCTATGTGTTGGCCGGAAAGTTTTTTGTGCGCGGGCTGACGGCCGGTGCCGTCAAAGGGTAGGAGAGCCTGTTATGCACTTTTACGCGCCCACGTTGGGCCCCCAGGCCTGTGATCGCAAGGCGCGGTCCGCTGCCAATGTCGGGACCTTGGCAAGGACTGCAACGCCGCGAGCGCTGGCCTGGGAGCCCAACCCTTCGGGAAAGCCGGGGAAAGGCCCGGCCACGTTGTTGCAGAACGCTTGCGGTCTCCATACCGCGGCGCGTCCTGCGCCTAGTTGCCGGGCCTTTCCCCGGCTTTCGTGGGCACGTAAAAGTGCATAACAGGCTCTCTATCATGGCGTCATCACTCGAAATTGCAGGCATCAACAAGCGCTTTGGCAGCGGCGACAAAAGCGTGGAGGTTCTGCGCCGCGTGGACATCCACGTTGCGCCGGGCGAGTTCCTCATCCTGGTGGGCCCCTCGGGCTGCGGCAAATCCACTTTGCTCAACATCATTGCGGGCCTGGACGACCCGACCGAAGGTGAGGTGCGCATTGGCGGCAAGAACGTGGTGGGCATGCCCCCGCGCGACCGCGACATTGCCATGGTGTTCCAGAGCTACGCGCTGTACCCCACCATGAGCGTGGCCGACAACATCGGCTTTGCGCTAGAGATGCGCAAGATGCCCAAGGCCGAGCGCCAAAAGCGCATCGACGAAGTGGCCGCCATGCTGCAGATCAGCCACCTGCTGGACCGCCGGCCCAGCCAGCTCTCGGGCGGCCAGCGCCAGCGCGTGGCCATGGGCCGGGCGCTCGCGCGCCAGCCGCAACTCTTCTTGTTTGACGAGCCGCTGTCCAACCTGGACGCCAAGCTGCGTGTGGAGATGCGCGCCGAAATCAAGCGGCTGCACCAGGCCAGCGGCATCACCAGCGTGTACGTCACGCACGACCAGGTCGAGGCCATGACGCTGGGCTCGCGCATTGCGGTGATGAAGGGCGGCGTGGTGCAGCAACTGGGCACGCCGGACGATATCTACAACCGCCCGGCCAACACCTACGTGGCCACCTTCATCGGCTCGCCCACCATGAACCTGCTGCGCGGCGCGGCCACGGGCGGGCAGTTTGGCATCCAGGGCGCGGCGCTGAACCTGGCCGCCCCTGCCAGTGCCAACGAGGTGCTGCTGGGCGTGCGCCCTGAGCATTTGGTGATGCAGGACAGCGCCCCCTGGCGCGGCAAGGTCAGCGTGGTGGAGCCCACGGGCCCCGACACCTATGTGGTGGTGGACACCGCCGCAGGCAGCGTGACGCTGCGCACGGACGCCCAAACCCGCGTGCAGCCCGGCGATGCCGTGGGCCTGGCGGTGGAGCCCGCCAACGCCCACTGGTTTGACGCCAGCAGCGAAAATCGCCTGGCGTGACAGACGGAGCACGCCTGCGGGCGGGCTCTCTGTCGTGGCAATCCTGGCAACCAATTGCTATAAAAATAATAGCTGCTGGCGCTTATTAAGTAAGCGCTAGAGGCCGTTTTTATTTAAAGTACCGCATGACTCCCCTGCGCCTGCTGGCCGACATCGGCGGCACCAACATTCGCCTGGCCTGGCAAGACCAGCCTGATGGCCCCCTGCACGACACCCGCGTGCTGCCCTGCGCCCAGTTCCCCACGGTAGACGCGGCCATTGCCGCCTACCTGGCCGAGGTGAGCATTCCCACCCCACGCGAGGCCGCTTTTGGCATTGCCAACCCGGTCACGGGCGATGAAGTGCGCATGACCAACCACAGCTGGTGCTTCTCGCAAAGCGCGCTCAAGGCGTCGCTGGGCCTGCAGCGCCTGGTGGTCATCAACGACTTCACCGCGCTGGCGCTGGCCTTGCCCACGCTGGCCCCCGCGCAACTGCGCCAGGTGGGCGGCGGTGCGGCCGTGGCGGGCAGCGCGATTGCGCTGGTGGGGCCGGGCACGGGGCTCGGCGTGTCGGGCCTGGTATTCCCACCAGGGGCCAGCCACGGCGTGCCGCTGTCGGGCGAGGGCGGGCACGTGACGCTGGCCGCGCAGACCCAGCGGGAATTTGATGTGCTGGCCATCCTGCAAGAGCGCTACGGCCATGTGTCTGCCGAGCGCGCGGTGTGTGGCGCCGGGCTGGTAGACCTGTACCACGCGCTGCGCAGGCTGGCGCAGCGCGGCGGCAAGGAAGTCAGCTCGGCTGCGCAGGTGACCGACCTGGCTCTGCAGTCGAACGACGCCCTGGCGCTGGAGGCGCTGGACTTGTTCTGCGGCTTTCTGGGCAGCGTGGCGGGCAACCTGGCCCTCACGCTGGGCGCGCGGGGCGGCGTGTATCTGGGCGGCGGCATCGTGCCGCGCCTGGGCACCTGGTTTGACCAATCCTCGTTCCGCGCGCGGTTCGAGTCCAAGGGGCGCTTTCAGTCGTATCTGGCCGATATTCCGTGCTGGATCATCGACCCCACCGCCACCCCCGCATTGCATGGCGCTGCACGCGCGCTGGACATTGCGGGCACCGAATGAACGCTGTGGCAGATTCCTCACCCCGGCCGTTGCAGATCACGGGCCTGCACCACGTCGCGATCATCGCGTCGGACTACGCCCGCTCCCGGCACTTCTACACCCAGGTGCTGGGCCTGCCGGTGGTCCATGAGATGTACCGCGCCGAGCGCCAGTCGTACAAGCTCGACCTGCAGCTGCCCGATGGCACGCAGCTGGAGCTGTTTTCGTTTCCTTCGCCACCATCGCGCCCCTCCTACCCCGAGGCGTGCGGCCTGCGCCACTTGGCCTTGCGCGTGGCCGACATGGACGCGAGCGTGGCGTGGCTCGCAGCGCATGGAGTGGCCGTGGAACCCGTGCGCACCGATCCGGTCACGGGCGATCTGTTCACTTTTTTTGCGGACCCGGACGGCTTGCCCATCGAGCTGGTCGCGCCCTCGGGCGCTGCTGCGCTAGGCGTGTCGGCTGGCTGACCTTCAGCTGTTAGCGGGCATGGCTGAAGGGCCCACCGCTGCGCACAATGCGCCAGTTGCCATCACTGCGACTGCGCCCATGTCTCACCCGCCCGCACCCTCCAGCTCTGCCTCCAACCCACGCCCCAGCCCGGCCCGCTGGCGGCGGCGATCCGTGCTGGTGGCTTCAGCGGGCGGTGCCGCTGCCATCGGGTGGGGCGTGTCCCGCTTGACGGCAGGCCAACATCCGCCACCATGGCATTCACTGGAGCAGGCCCTGGAAGGCATGCGACAGTTGCAGGCGCATTCCCAAGTGCAGCCGTCGTCGGCCGCTGCGCGGTGGTCTTGGTCCCAAACGCTGGAGCACTGCGCGCAGAGCATTGAATATTCGCTGCAGGGCTATCCGCAGCTGTATTCACCTCTGTTCCAGCACACGGCCGGTGCGGCTGCGTTTGCGTTGTTCCGTGCGCGCGGCTACATGCAGCACGACATCAACGAGCCCATTCCGTCGGCCCCCCCGCTGCCTCCACCCGCGCCGGACGCAGCTTCGGCACTTCAGCGCCTGGAGGCCGCAGCTCAGGCTTTTCTGCAGCATTCCGGCCCGCTGCGTCCGCACTTTGCTTACGGTGCCTTGGAGCGCCGCGACTACGAGCAGGCCCACGCGATGCACCTTGCGGAGCATGCGAAGGCGTTTACATCTGCTTGATTCCATCTGCTGCAGTCGTGCGCTGCAGCTGCCGATCGCTGGCCTGGTGAATCGGAAGAGGCGATGCTTGCGTCGCCTCCGTCCCGAATCACATCTCTTCGCTCCAGCAATTCCCATCGCGCGCAATCATCGCGCTGGCGGCCCGTGGGCCCCAGCTGCCTGCGGCATAGGGGCGGGGGCCTGCAGGATCGTTCTTCCAGTACTGCAGGATGGGTTCGACCCAGCGCCAGGCTTCTTCCTGCTCGTCGCTGCGCACGAACAGATTCAGGCGACCGGCAATCACGTCCAGTAGCAGGCGTTCGTACGCGCCCACGCGCTCTGCGCCGAAGCGCTGGTCAAAGTCCAGGTTCAGGTGTACCTGCGAGAGTGCTGGCTCGGTCTGGTGCTGTGCTGCACCTTGCGCCATCAGGTGCAGTTCCAGGCCGTCCTTGGGTTGCAGGTTGATCACCAGACGATTGGCTGCGCCAATGGGCGTCTTGAAAATCGGGTGGGGCACAGGCCGGAAGTTGATGACGATGTGTGCATCGCGCCCTGCCAGCCGCTTGCCGGTGCGAATGTAGAAAGGCACACCCGCCCAGCGCCAGTTCAGGATCTCGGTGCGCAGTGCAACAAAGGTTTCCGTGGTGCTGTCGGGGGCCACCCCTTTTTCCTGCGCGTATCCGGGCACCGTCTGGCCCTGGTGGGTGCCTGCCGCGTACTGGCCGCGGATGACGTGCTGGCCGATGCTCTCCAGCGTCCAGGGCTTGAGCGACTGCAGCACCTTGAGCTTTTCGTCGCGAATCGCGTTGGCGCTGGAGTTGATGGGTGGCTCCATTCCGATGGCGCACAGCAGTTGTAGCGCATGGTTCTGCACCATGTCGCGCAGCGCGCCGGTCTGGTCGTAGAAGGCACCGCGCGACTCGACGCCCAGTTCTTCGGCGATGGTGATCTGGATGTTGGCAATTGTCTCGCGGCGCCACAGGGGCTCGAACAGGGCGTTGCCAAAGCGCAGCGCAAACAGGTTCTGGACGGATGGCTTGCCCAGGTAGTGATCGATGCGGAAAACCTGTTCTTCCTTGAGCACGCGGCGCAGCGTGTCGTTGATGGCCTGGTTCGACTGCAGGTCATGTCCCAGGGGTTTTTCCAGCACCACGCGGGTGGTGGGGCCGTTGAGGCCCACGGCGGCGATCTGTTCGCACACGTTGGTGAACAGGCTGGGGGCCGTGGCCACATACATCACCACCGAGTCCGCTCCACGCGCGTTCAGCAACTCGGCCAAGCGCTGGTAATCTTCGGTCTTGGAAAGATCCATGCGCAGGTACTGCAGCACCGCTGCAAACTGCGCAAATTCTTCTGCACTGGGGCGTTTGGCCAGGTCCACGCTGTCAAAGCGTGACTGGATCAGGCTGCGGTATTGTTCGTCGCTCAGGTCATCCCGCGCCACGGCAATGATGCGCCCTCCTGTGGGCAGCGTTCCATGCCGAAAGGCCTGAAACAATGCGGGCATGAGCTTGCGCCACGCAAGGTCGCCAGTGCCGCCGAACAGGACGAGGTCAAAACTCATGGTGTCTCCGTGAAGTGTGGATCGTTTTGTGGTGAAAATTGTAATCTCGTTACATGAAAATTCCTCTTTGAATCGAGATTTGCAGTGTTTTGTAACCAGAAAGAATCCAGGTATTCGTTGTTGTTTGTGTAATCAAGTTACGATTTCAGCCGATTGAGAACCCTGTCCATCCAAATGTTCATGCCCCTCCGTTGCGACCAAACTACCCCCTGGCCCTTGCTGCAGGCGCACTATGCAGACCGGGGCCGTCACCTGGACATGCGGCGGGCGTTTGAGCAGGATGCGGACCGCTTTGCGCATTTCAGCCAGTCGGCCCCCCATGTGTTCGCTGATCTGTCCAAGAATCTGTGGGATCGCGACTCGGAAGCGCTGCTGCTGGATCTGGCCCGCGCCACGGGCCTGGAAGCGCACCGCAACGCCATGTTTGCGGGCGAGGCCATCAACACCACAGAGAACCGTGCCGTGCTGCACACCTTGCTGCGCAGGCCTGCGAATGTGGCTCTGCCCGGCGATGTGCCCGAAACAGCTCAGCGCCTGGCCGATGTACACAGCACACTGAACGCGATGCTGGCCTTTGCTGAAGAGGTGCGCAGCGATACCGCCATCACCGATGTGGTGAACATTGGTATTGGTGGTTCAGATCTTGGCCCCCACATGGCGGTGCGGGCATTGGAAGAGTTCCGCATTCCTTCCAAGCGTTTCCATTTCGTCTCGAACGTCGATGGCCATGAACTGCACCATGTGCTTCAAGGGCTCAAGGCCGAGAGCACCTTGTTCATCATTGCGTCCAAGACGTTCACCACGGCCGAGACCATGATGAACGCGCGCTCAGCGCTGGCCTGGTTTGCTGCGCAGGGTGGTCAGGATGTGGCGGGGCACTTCGTGGCCTTGTCCACCAACCTCGAAGCCACGCGCGCACTGGGCATCACCACCACCTTTGGTTTTTGGGACTGGGTGGGTGGGCGCTATTCGCTGTGGTCGGCCATTGGTTTGCCGATGGCCATCGCCATTGGCGAGCAAGGCTTCCGTGAGTTCCTGGCCGGTGGCCATGCCATGGACGAGCACTTTCGCACCGCACCGCTGGCGCAGAACCTGCCTGTGCGCCTGGGGCTGCTGGATGTGTGGTACCGCAACTTCTACGGCTTTACCAGCCGCTGCGTGGCGCCGTACCACGCATCCATGTGCCGCTACGCGGCCTACCTGCAGCAGTTGGAGATGGAGAGCAACGGCAAGCGCGTGGCGCTGGACGGCAGCACACTGACTTGCGCCACGTCGCCTGCCATCTGGGGTGAGCCCGGCACCAATGGCCAGCATGCGTTCTTTCAGATGCTGCACCAGGGCGCGGATGTGCTTCCGCTGGAGATCGTGGCCGTGCGCAAGGCATCACATCCGCTGCCTGGGCACCAGCAGAAGGTACTGGCAAATGCTTTGGCGCAGACGCAGGCGCTGATGGTGGGCAAGGCCAGCGATGATGGACACCGCCACTTCCCCGGCAACCGTCCCAGCACGCTGATCCTGCTGGACGCCCTGACACCCACCACGTTGGGTGCCTTGATTGCGCTGCAGGAGCACCGCGTTTTTGTGAGTGGCAGCCTGTGGGGTATCAACAGCTTTGACCAGTGGGGGGTGGAACTGGGCAAGGTACTGGCCAAGGACCTGGAAACGCGCTGGGACAGCGGCGACCTGGCAGGCCTCGACGGTTCAACCGCCGGGCTGCTGCAAATGTTGCGCACCCCTGCGGGGTGAGGCAACGCGCTGCCCAGTCAGCAGCGAAAGAAGTTCACCGGTAACCCTGGCACGCCCACTTCGATGCTGAACAACGCCCCGGCTGGCACGAGGGCTTCGCGCTCTTCCTGGGGCCTTCCTGCGCGTGCAGAGGTGATGTAGAGCGTGCGCAAATCGTCACCGCCGAAGCACACCATCGTCGGGCACTGTACTGGCACTGCAATGCGCTGCAGGACCTTGCCCGCTGGTGAGAGCTGCAGCACGCACGCCCCCTCATACATCGCGACCCAGTAGTTCCCCTCCACATCCACTGCTGCGCCATCGGGCCGCCCGCCGTAGGGCTGGCCTTCCACCTTGCGGTCAAACTGCACCCAGGGGCGACGGTTTGTGATTGCGCCTGTAGCCACATCAAAGTCAAACTGGTCAATGCGATGCTCGGGCGTGTTGGACCAGTACATCGTGTGGTTGTCAGGGCTGAAGGCCAGGCCGTTGGCGGTGAAGTTGTCGCCCGCCATGTGGCGCACGCTGTAGCCCGTGGCGCTGCTGGCATCGGCCTGCAGGCACCACAGTGCGGCATTGGGTGCCGTGCGGGGCGTGATGACTGAGCCCGCCCAAAAGCGGCCCGCGGTATCGCACCGGCCATCGTTCAAGCGCAGAACCGCGGTGTCGTGCTGCTCGGGCGGCAGCAGGGCCAGGCAGGTGAGGGCGGTGGGGTCGGCACTGTCCTTGGCCGTATCCAGAAGATAGAAACCGTTTCGTAACCCGATTACCAGTCGCCCGCCCGCCGCTGGCGCGCAGCAGCCGGGCTCGCTGGGCAGGCGCCATTGCCGATGCTGGCCGGTGCGGGGGCTCCACGCGTGTACCGCAAAGCCCTGGATGTCGCACCAATAGAGCTGCCGTTCCTCGGGGTGCCAGAAGGGGGATTCGCCCAGTTCGGACGGCGGCAGGGGCAGGGTTTGCAGGGACATGGGTTGAAGCGGGGTGGTTATCGAGTTACATTCTAGGGCCTCATACAACGGGCCCCGTCACCCTGCACGGGGCCTTGCCACCCACCGATGGAGACTTCCATGCACCCAGTTGTAGCGCGCGTGACCCAGCGCATTGTCCAGCGCAGCGCAGACACCCGCGGCGCCTACCTTGCAGGCATCGATGCCATGATCGCTCGCAAGCCCGCCCAAGACCGCATGGGCTGCGCCAACCTGGCCCATGCCTATGCGGCGCTGCCAGGTTCCGACAAGTTCAAGGTCACCGTCGAGAAGGCGCCCAACATTGGCATCGTCACGGCCTACAACGACATGCTCTCGGCCCACCAGCCGTACCAAAGCTACCCCGCCGTTTTGCGGGACGAAGCCGCCAAGCTGGGCGCCACAGTGCAAGTGGCGGGCGGTGTGCCCGCGATGTGCGACGGTGTGACGCAGGGCACGCCCGGTATGGAGCTGTCGCTGTTCTCCCGCGATGCCATTGCCATGGCCACTGCGGTAGCGCTATCCCACGATGTGTTTGACGGTGCGCTGCTGCTGGGTGTGTGCGACAAGATCGTGCCGGGCCTGCTGATCGGCGCGCTGCACTACGGCCACTTGCCTTGCGTGTTTGTGCCCGCAGGCCCCATGGGCACGGGCTTGTCAAACAAAGACAAGGCCAAGGTGCGCGAGCAGTATGCGCAGGGGCTGGTGGGACGTGACGAACTGCTCAAGGCCGAGTCTGCCGCATACCACAGCCCCGGCACCTGCACGTTTTACGGCACCGCCAACAGCAACCAGATGCTGCTCGAAGCCATGGGCCTGCATGTGCCCGGCGCGGCGTTCGAGTCGCCCGGCACCCAGGCGCGCGAGGCCTTTACGCGCCAGGCGCTGCGCACCGTGCTCGACATCGGCAAGCGTGGCAACCGCTTCACGCCCATCGGCAAGCTGGTGGACGAGCGCTGCATCGTCAACGCCATGGCCGCACTGCTGGCCACGGGCGGCTCCACCAACCACCTGATCCACTGGGTGGCCATTGCGCGCAGTGCAGGCATCCTGATCGACTGGACGGACTTTGACGAACTTTCGTCCGTGGTGCCGCTGCTGGCCCGTGTGTACCCCAACGGCGAGGCCGATGTGAACCAGTTCCAGGCCGCAGGCGGTCCCGCGTGGATCTTGCGCGAGCTGCTGGCCGGTGGCTTTATGCATGCGGACGTGATAAGCGTGAACGCCGGTGGCATTGCCGCAGGCGGGCAGGGCGCACCGGCCCAGTCGGGCGACGAAAGCGTGCTGCGCCCCGTGTCCAGGCCGTTCTCGCCCACGGGTGGCCTGCGCCTGCTGCAAGGCCGTCTGGGCCGCGCGGTGATCAAGGTGTCAGCGGTGCCGCAAGACCATCACATCATCGAAGCCCCCGCCCGCGTGTTCGATTCGCAAGAGTCCCTGCTCGCCGCCTTCAGTGCGGGCGATGTCAATCAGGACATGGTGGCCGTGGTGCGCTTTCAGGGTCCGCAGGCCAATGGCATGCCCGAGCTGCACAAGCTCACGCCCCCGCTGGCCGTGCTGCAAAACCAGGGTTTCAAGGTGGCGCTGGTGACGGATGGCCGCATGAGTGGCGCATCGGGCAAGGTGCCTGCTGCTATCCACGTCACGCCCGAGGCGCTGGCCGGTGGCCCGTTGGCCAAGGTGCGTGATGGCGACATGGTCCGAGTCGATGCTGTGGCAGGCACGTTGGATGTGCTGGTCGATGAAGCCACCTGGGCTGCCCGCACCCCCGCGCCTTACAACGCCCCCGCGCAAACCGGCTTTGGCCGCGAACTCTTCACCAACTTTCGCCGCCACGCTGGCGGTGCTGAACAAGGAGCCTGCACATGGCTGTAGCAGGAAGCTCCCCCTGAGTCGCTTCGCGCCTTCCCCCTCTCTCGCTGCGCGGGAGGGGAACGCACCCAGTGGCCTGGCAAAGCCAGCTCCACGGGTGCACTGGTATGGCGTCTCGCCAGTTTTGTAGGCCGCTTGCGGCATCCGACACCCAACAAATCAAGGAGCACCAACTTATGAATCCCCTCGACATCGCCAGCCACGGCCCTGTCATTCCCGTCATCGTGATCGACCGCGTGGAAGACGCGCTGCCTCTGGCCGAAGCGCTGCTGGCCGGTGGTGTGAAGGTGCTGGAGGTGACGCTGCGCACTGCTGCTGCGCTGCCAGCCATCGAAGCCATCGCTCGTGATTTGCCCGAAGCCTTGGTGGGCGTGGGCACCGTGCTCAATGCCGACGATGCTCGCCGCGCCAGCGAGGCCGGTGCACGTTTTGCCGTCAGCCCTGGCTACACCTCAGACGTGGGCAATGCCTGCAAGGGGCTTGGCCTGCCGCTGCTGCCAGGCGTGGCAACGTCTGGCGAGATCATGGCCGCGCTGGCCGATGGGTTCTCGTTCCTCAAGCTGTTTCCGGCCGAGGCTGCTGGTGGCATCCCGCTGCTCAAGGCCTGGGCCAGTCCGTTTGGGCAGGTGAGCTTCTGCCCCACGGGGGGCATCAGCCAGGCCACCGCCCCCAACTACCTGGCTTTGCCCAATGTGCGCTGCGTGGGCGGCTCGTGGTTGACGCCCGCAGACGCCATGCGCCAAGGTGACTGGGCGCGTATCACCCAGTTGGCACGCGACACCCACGCTTTGCGCGCGCCGGTCTGAGGGCTTGAAGGGGGAGGGCTGCCCCCCTTACCAGCGTACCTTCACGCGCAGGCCTCCCAGCTCAAGGCTGGTGTCGGTGCTGATCTGCAGCCGATGTATGCGCGCGATGCGCTGCACGATGGACCAGCCCAGGCCGCTGCCCGTCTGGCCTGTGCCCAGCACGCGGAAGAACCGCTCGCCCAGCCGGGCCTGTTGTTCTGGCGCCAGGCCGGGCCCGCTGTCTTCCACGGTCAACTCCGTAGAGCCATGGGCCTGGGCCACCTGCAGTCGCACCTGCGCGCCATTGGGGCTGTAGCGCAAGGCGTTGTCCAGCAAATTGCGCAACAGCATACGGGCAAGGGGCTCGGGTAGTTGAATGTGGAGGGCCGCAGGCAAAGGCTCGGTGATTGCCACTTTCTGCTTCCGGCGCTGCGCGGTGGCGGTGCATTCGGCCACCACGGGACGGATCACGTCGGCCAGCGGCGTGCTGTGGGCGCTGCCTGCGGCCGGTTCTGCATCCAGCCGCGCCAGCTGCAGCAACTGCTCCACCAGGCGTGTGGCGCGGTCGCAGCCCTGCACGGTGGCCTCCAGCGCGCATGCGCGCTCCTGCGAATCTGCTTCGCCCTGTGCCACCTGGGCTTGCATGCGAATCCCGGCGATGGGGGTGCGCAGTTCGTGGGCGGCATCGGCAGTGAACTGCTGTTCGGTGGCCAGCAGCCGGGCTGTGCGTTCAAACAAATCATTCAACGCAGTCACCAGCGGCAACACCTCGGGTGGCACACCCTGGGTGGGTAGCGGCTCCAGCGATTGGGGCTGGCGCGCCGCCACGGCGCGCCCCAACTGCCCCAGCGGGCGCACCGAGCCACGCACGGCCCACCAGATGCCCAGTGCCAGCAGAGGCAAGGCCCATGCCATGGGCTTGAGGATGCTGGTGAGGCTGGCCAGGATGATTTCTTCGCGCACCGATTGCCGCTCGCCCACCAGAATGCGCACATCGCTTTCGCGCCCCTGGGTCACAAACACGCGCCATGCCTTGCCGTCCGCGGTGCTGTCGGCAAAGCCCCGTTTGCGCCGCTGCGTCAGGGGCTCTTGCGGCGCACTGGCCGATCGGGCCAGCAGCTGCCCCTCATGCCACAGCTGGAACACCACGCGGGGCTGGTGCTTGTCCAGCAGGTCGCTGACTTCGTCATCGGTCTCATGCCAGGCCAGCGCGGCCGCAGTAGCCCAGGCCACAACCACCAGCGCCAGCACGGTCATCAGCAGCCGCGCCTGCAACGAACGCGGCGTGCGCGTTGATGTGGTGCCGCTCATGCCTGCTCCCGCGGAATGCGGTAGCCCACGCCACGCACGGTTTCGATCAATCCGGCGCCCAGCTTGCGGCGCAGGTGGTAGATGTGCACTTCCACCGCATTGCTGTTGATCTCGCTGCCCCACTCGTACAGTCGTTGCTCCAGCTGTTCGCGGCTGAGCACGCGGCCCGCATTCAGCATCAGGGCGTGCAGCAGGTCGTATTCGCGGTTGGAGAGTTCCACAGGCTGGCCTTGGGCCAGCACCTGGTGTGCAGCAGGGTCCAGCACCACATCGCCCGCAGCCAGGCTGGTGTCGCTTTGCCCATGGGCGCGGCACACCAGTGCGCGCAGGCGGGCGGCCAGTTCAAGCAGGTCGATGGGTTTGATGAGGTAATCGTCCGCGCCCGCGTCCAGCCCTTCGATGCGGGCGGGCACGGCGTCACGGGCGGTGAGCACCAGCACGGGCGTGGTGTTGCGGCGTGCCCGCGTCTGGCGCAGCACCTCCATGCAGTCCTGGCGGGGCAAGCCCAGGTCGAGCACTGCGGCCTGGTAGGCGCCGGTGGCCAGTTCCCGCGCTGCCGCCACGCCATCGCGCACCCAATCCACCTGAAAGCCGTGCTGCGCCAAGCCCGCACGGATGCCCGAGCCCAGGAGTTCATCGTCTTCTGCCAGCAGGATACGCATGGGCGCTTTCAGTCAGTCGTCATCGTCGTGATTCTCGCTCCAGCCCCAGCTGGGGGCGGCGGGTTGCACCGGCGCGTTGTTCCATTGCCAGGCCCAGAACCCCAGCACGCAGGCCAACACCAGGGCCGCCAAAGCGCGGTGGTTGTGTTTGGCCAAGTCGGGGCCAGGCCCTTGTACACGGCCAGTCAGCATGGGCAGCGCCTGGTTCTTGCGGCGCAGCGCGCTCAAAAGGGCGATCAGCCCCACATGCACCAGCACCACCATCAGCATCGCGTTGCCGAAGAACTCGTGCACCTCTTCCAGCCATTCGCCGCCCCATTCATCCCACACGGCGTAGCCGCTGAGGGTGAGCGGGATGATGCATACCAAAATCAGCCCTACAGCCAGTGCCATCAGCAGGTTTTGCCCGGGCCGCCAGGCGGCCTGCAGTGCCGATGGTGAGCGCACGGCGACTAGCGACTGCAACCAGGCGGGCAACCCCTGCAGCTTGCGCCACAGCACGGACAGGCGCACCTGCCGGGGGCCGAACAGCCCCCACAGCGCCCGTGCCACCAGTAGCCCCGCCAGGGTGTAGCCCAGCGTGACGTGCACCAGCCGCCAGCGCTCCCCATCGGCGGTGATGTAGGCTCCGGTGAAGCTCAGCGCCATCAGCCAGTGCAGCATGCGGGTGGCGGCATCCACCACGCGGCGGGTGGCGGGGCGGGGCGTGGTGGCCGATGAGGGCGCAGATGGGGCCGACCCGGACGGTGCGGGTGGCGCGTTGTGGGGAAGGCTGTTGCTGGTCATGCGGGTACTCACTTGGGAATGCGGACGCGGTCGTCGTCAAAGTCACCCTGGTCGGCCCGGGTGTGGCACGCCATGCAGTTGGCGCGGCTGCCGATGGAAGCGCGCTTCCACACGGCGGGTTCGATGTCGCGGTGCTTGCCTTCAAACCATGCAGACTGGGTGATGCGATCTTGCGGAGGTGCCTCGCGCACACGCTTGTAGGTGCCGGCATGGGCTTCCAGCCACACGCTGATCTGCCGCACCATGGCGGGGTTCAGCGATGCGTCGGTGCCGTAGTGCTGGTACAGGCCCTTCATCATCCGGCTCCAGGAGCTGGCGCGCAGGCGTGGTGGGCGGGTTGCCGTGGCATGACGCACACGACCATTCACCACCGTGGCGGCTGTTGAAGAAAACGCGCCCCCGCTCGGCACTGACAGCGGTGCCAGAAGCATCGCTGAAGCGCTGCATTCGCGAGGCGGCCGTGGTGTCGCCAGCGTGTGCCAGGGGGGCCAACGCAGCCAGCAACAGAGGGGCTGCGATGCGTGCGAAGAGGGGGCGGTGTGCTGTTGTCATGCCGCTATGGTGCGGCGCGGGCATGAAGAATGGCTTAACAACCCGTTCATGCGGCGTTCAGCTTGGCCCCACGGCTGTTTGGCGTGGTTGATGCCGAAAGTGGCTCTAGCGCCCGTGTGGTAAGCGCTGCATGCTATGAAATTTGATGTGATTTGGCGATAGCTCATCGCCGCAAGGCAGAGCGGTCCGCTGTTTGCGGCAGCACATCCAGCACCGCCATAAAAAAAGCCTGCAGGCCGTGAGACCTGCAGGCTTTGGGCTAGGGCACCGTGGAATGCCCGCCAGGCAATTACATGCCCATGCCGCCCATACCACCCATGCCGCCCATGTCAGGCATGCCAGCAGCAGGTGCGTCGTCCTTTGGAGCCTCAGCCACCATGGCTTCGGTCGTCAACAGCAGCGAAGCCACGGAAGCGGCGTTCTGCAGAGCTGTACGGGTCACCTTGGTGGGGTCCAGGATACCCATTTCGATCATGTCGCCGTAGGTGTCGTTGGCAGCGTTGAAGCCGTAGTTGCCCTTGCCGTTCAGCACAGCGTTCACCACCACCGATGGCTCGCCACCAGCGTTGTAAACGATCTCGCGCAGAGGCGCTTCGATGGCCTTCAGGATCAGCTTCACGCCGGCGTCCTGGTCAGCGTTGTCGCCCTTGATCTCGCCAGCCGCTTGGCGTGCGCGCAGCAGAGCCACGCCACCACCGGCCACGATGCCTTCTTCCACCGCAGCGCGGGTAGCGTGCAGGGCGTCTTCCACGCGGGCCTTCTTTTCCTTCATTTCGACTTCGGTCGCAGCGCCGACCTTGATCACTGCCACGCCGCCGGCCAGCTTGGCCACGCGCTCTTGCAGCTTTTCACGGTCGTAGTCGCTGGTCGCTTCTTCGATCTGGATGCGGATTTGCTTCACGCGGGCTTCGATGTCGGCAGCGGCACCAGCACCGTCGATGATGATGGTGTTTTCCTTGCCCACTTCGATGCGCTTGGCTTGGCCCAGGTCGGCCAGAGTCACCTTCTCCAGGCTCAGGCCCACTTCTTCAGCGATGACCTTGCCGCCCGTCAGGATGGCGATGTCTTCCAGCATGGCCTTGCGACGGTCGCCGAAGCCAGGAGCCTTCACAGCCACAACCTTCAGGATGCCGCGGATGGTGTTCACCACCAGAGTTGCCAGGGCTTCGCCTTCGACTTCTTCAGCAATGATCAGCAGGGGACGGCCAGCCTTGGCGACTTGTTCCAGCGTGGGCAGCAGGTCACGGATGTTGCTGATCTTCTTGTCGAACAGCAGCACGAAGGGGTTGTCCAGCAGAGCGGCTTGCTTTTCTGGGTTGTTGATGAAGTAGGGCGACAGGTAGCCGCGGTCAAACTGCATGCCTTCCACGACATCCAGCTCGTTTTGCAGGGACTTGCCGTCTTCCACGGTGATCACGCCTTCCTTGCCGACCTTGTCCATGGCGTCAGCAATGATCTGGCCGATGGAAGCGTCAGAGTTGGCGGAGATCGAACCCACTTGGGCGATTTCCTTGGAAGTGGTGGTGGGCTTGGAAGCCTTCTTCAGCTCTTCCACCAGGGCAGTCACGGCCTTGTCGATACCGCGCTTCAGGTCCATGGGGTTCAGGCCAGCGGCCACGTACTTGGAGCCTTCGCGCACGATGGCTTGGGCCAGCACGGTAGCGGTGGTGGTGCCGTCACCAGCGTTGTCGGAAGTCTTGGAAGCCACTTCCTTCACGAGCTGGGCGCCCATGTTCTGCAGCTTGTCCTTCAGTTCGATTTCCTTGGCCACGGACACGCCGTCCTTGGTCACGGTAGGGGCGCCGAACGAGCGCTCCAGCACCACGTTACGACCCTTGGGGCCCAGCGTGACCTTGACCGCGTTGGCCAGGATGTTCACGCCTTCAACCATGCGAGCGCGGGCTTCGCCGCCGAAAACTACGTCTTTTGCTGCCATGTTTGGCTCCTAGAAATGTCTAAAAATTCGTGAAACAGATGACTGTGTCGAGAAAAGAATTGCGTAGCGAGCGGTTCACAGGCGAGGCGGACGGAGCGCAGGAACCGGAACGTACTTGTCTAGTACGTGAGGATTCCGAGCACCGCCCAACGACGCCTGTGGACCGCGCAGTAGCAATTACTTCTCGACAACGGCGAAGAGGTCGTCTTCCTTCATGACCAGCAGCTCGTCGCCGTTGACCTTGACGGTCTGGCCCGAGTACTTGCCGAACAGAACGCGGTCGCCGACCTTCACGTTCAGGGCGATCACTTCACCCTTGTCGTTCTTCTTGCCGGGGCCCACAGCCAACACTTCACCTTGATCGGGCTTTTCGGCGGCGTTGTCAGGAATCACGATGCCGGAAGCGGTCGTGGTTTCGCTTTCAATACGCTTGACGATCACGCGATCGTGCAGAGGGCGAAGGTTCATTGCATTGCTCCTGTTTCAGTAAAAAAAGCTGATAACTCGGCTCCCGCGATTGCTGGAGCCCGATGACTGCCTGCAGAGAGTGTTAGCACTCGTCTGCGGTGAGTGCTAATGATACGGGCATTTGTGGCCATTTCAAGACACCCCCCCAGAACATGGGGGAAGAAGGCTTCTCCTCTCCGGTTCCGCCCGCGCCCGTCAGGTCGTGCCGCCCAGCATCAGAGCCAGGTTCTGCACCGCCGCCCCCGAGGCGCCCTTGCCCAGGTTGTCAAACACGGCGGTCAGCAGCACCTGGCCGTGGCGGGCGTTGCTGAACACCCCCAGCCGCAGCTGGTTGGTGCCGTTCAGGGCCTGTGGGTCCAGGTGCTCGGCCGCTTCGGTGGTGGCGGGAGGCATCACCTCGACAAAGGGGGCGTCGGCATAGTGCTGCTGCAGGCAGGCGTGCAGATGTTCGCCTTGTGTGCCCGGCGCGAGCAGCCGCAGATGCAGCCCGATGGTCAGCACGATGCCCTGGCGGAAGGCACCGTACGAGGGCAAGAAAAACGGGCGCTGCGACAGCCCGGCGTATTGTGCGATTTCGGGCGTGTGTTTGTGCTCCAGCTGCAGCCCATAGACCTGGAAGGCGGGCGCATGGGCTGCCTCGGGGCCTTCGTGGGCTTGCACGCGGGCACGTCCGCCGCCGGAGTAGCCCGACACCGCATGGATGTTGAGCGCATGGTCGGCAGGCAACAAGCCGGCCTGCACCAGGGGCCGCAGCAGGGCGATAGCGCCTGTGGGGTAGCAGCCGGGGTTGCTGACGCGTTGCGCGTTGGCGATGCGCGCGGCCTGCGCCGCGTCCATTTCCGGAAAGCCGTAAACCCATTGCGCGTCCGTGCGGTGGGCCGAGCTGGCGTCGATCACGCGCACGGCGGGGTTGTGGATGGCGGCGACTGCTTCGCGGGCGGCAGCGTCGGGCAGGCACAGGATGGCGATGTCGCAACTGTTGATGGCTTCGGCGCGGCGGGTGGGGTTCTTGCGGTCGGACTCGGGCAGTGTCAGCAACTGCAGGTCGGTGCGGCCGTGCAGGCGCTGGTGGATTTGCAGGCCGGTGGTGCCTTGGTCGCCGTCAATAAAAACAAGGGGCTGATTGGTCATGGTGCTGATTCCTGGCAGGGGGATGTGGAATCTTCGGCGCCGGTCTAAACTTTGAAAAGTTGAATTTCACAAACGTCAAGATCAGTTCTGCTGAACGTCATGCGCGAACTCAATCTCGACCGGCTGCGCACCCTGGTCACCATCGCTGACCTCGGGTCTTTTGCCGAAGCGGCCCGCACGCTGCATCTGGCACCTCCCACCGTCAGCCTGCACATTGCCGACCTAGAGGCGTTGATTGGCGCGCCGTTGCTGGTGCGCAAGCGGGGCGAGGTGCGGCCGTCCGGCGCGGGCGAGGTGCTGGTGGAGCGGGCCCGGCGCCTGCTGGCCGATGCCGACGAGGCCATGGACCTGGTGCGGCGCCAGGTGCAGGGGCTGGAGGGGCGGGTGCGCCTGGGCGCATCCACCGGCGCCATCGCGCACCTGCTGCCCCAGGCGCTGGAGGTGCTGGGCAAGCACCACCCCGGCATCGATGTGCAGGTGGTGGTGCTCACGTCACAGGAGACCGTGTCGCGGCTGGGGCTGGGCACGCTGGACGTGGGCCTGGTGGCCTTGCCTATGGCCGCGGTGCGCGGGGTGACGGTGATGCCCTGGCGGCGCGACCCGGTGATGGCGTTCGTCCCCTCCGCTTGGGCGGCACCCCGCAGGGTCACGCCCCAGTGGCTGGCGGGGCAGCCGTTGATCCTTAATGACGACGGCACCAGCCTGCCGCGCCTGACGAGCGAATGGCTGGCCCTGGCGGGCGAGCAACCCAAGGCGCGCATACAGCTCAACTACAACGATGCCATCAAGAGCCTGGTGGCTGCGGGCTATGGAGCCACGCTGCTACCGCACGAGGCATCCACCGCCACGCCGCTGGACCCGCGCATCCGCATGCTGCCGGTGCAACCCCGGCTGTGGCGCCCCCTGGGCATCGCCCACCGCGCGGGCCCGGTAGAGCGCGCCACCCAGCATGTGTTGGATGTACTGTGGCAGCAGAAGCAGGTGTGACGCGAAGCGCAACCGGCATTGCGCGGCCCCAGGCGGCTGCCATCGCTCAGGCCGCGTCGTCCCCGATGAGCAACCGGGTGTCAGACACATAGCGGTGCGGCGGTACCTCCAGGTTGGTGGGCGCGGGCTTGTTCTTGAAGACGCGGCCCGCCAGGTCGAAGGTGGAGCCGTGGCAGGGGCAAAAGAAACCCCCCTGCCATTGGTCGCCCACGCTGGGGTTGCTGGTGCCTGCGGGCACGGCGGTGGGAGAGCAGCCGAGGTGCGTGCAGATACCCACCGTGACAAACACCTCTGGGCGGATGGAGCGTTGCGGGTTGCGGGCGTACTCGGGTTGCTGGTCCTTGCGCGAGGCCGGGTCGGCCAGCGCGGCGTCTTGCTGGGGCAGGGCGGCCAGCATTTCGGGCGTACGCCGCATGATCCACACGGGCTTGCCGCGCCATTCCACCGTCTTCACGCCACCGGGCGGCAGGTCGCCGATGTCCACCTCCACACCGGCGCCCATGGCCCGTGCGCGTTCGCTGGGGGCCAGGCTGGACACCAGGGCCACTGCAACCCCTGCCGCCGCCACGCAGCCCGTGGCCGCTGTCAGCAGGACCAGCTGCCGACGCTCTGCGGAGGGATCGCCGTCGGTGCCTAGAAGGGAACCATTCTGTGTAGCGGGGAGGAGGGCCATGGGGCGCTTTCAGAGAGAGGTAGGACTGGCCGTGGCGCCGAGAGGGGGCTCGACGGGGTGACGGCCACCGCCCGCAACGCTGCGGGCGGCAATGCTTTACCGCAAACGACGTGTCATCACTCGCAAGACCGGCCTGCCATGGCGCGCTCTGCATGAAAAGCCTGTGAATTCAATGGGTTGCGCGCGCGATGTCGGGTTGGCAGGTGCGCCGCAGGCTCGGCAGCGGCCGGATTCACTGCCACCTGGTCTGCCAAATCGGCTGCCAACTGCCATCCATTGCAGTCCCCATGGCAAAGATCAAAGGCCCGTCGGCGAAACCGGTGCACCGTCGGTGCTTTTGCCTGTACGAGGTTTTTTGCCATGCCCCGTCTCCCCGCGCCGCCCGCCGAACTGGTGTCTTTTCTGGAAGGGCTGCCCGATCCGCACATCCTGCTGGACGACCGCTATCGCATCCTGGCGGTCAATGGGGCTTATCGCCGCCAGTTCGGTGCATCGGGCGGTGCGGAGGGCAGCGTGGTGGGGCGCACCTGCCATGCCGTGTCCCACCACGCCAGCGTGCCCTGTGACCAGGCGGGCGAGTCCTGCCCACTGGCGCAGGCGCGCGCTTCGGGGTAACGCGAACGGGTGCTGCATGTGCACCACACGGCCCAGGGCGAGGAATATGTACAGATCGAGCTGGCGCCGCTGGTGGGTGAAGACGGCAACACGGGGTTCTTTGTCGAAAAGATGGTGCCTTTGCCGGTGGCGGCGCAGCCGGTGCCGTCCGCGCAGGGGCTCATCGGGCGTTCGCCCGCTTTCCAGAAGATGCTGGGCCTGGTGGCGCGGGTGGCACCCTCGCGGGCTGCGGTGTTGTTGCTGGGAGAGTCGGGCACGGGCAAGGAGCTGGTGGCCCATGCCGTGCACCAGGGCAGCCTGCGCGCGCGGCGTGCGCTGGTGCCCGTGGACTGCTCCAGCCTGCCCGTGGCGCTGTTCGAGTCCGAGCTGTTCGGGCATGAGAAAGGGGCGTTCACCGGCGCGGCCCAGGCCCGGCCGGGCCTGGTGGAGGCGGCAGACGGCGGCACGCTGTTTCTGGATGAGGTGGGCGACATCCCCCTGCCACTGCAGGTCAAGCTGCTGCGCCTGCAGGAGACCGGCACTTACCGCCGCGTGGGCAGCACCGAGCTGCGGCATGCCGACCTGCGCGTGGTGTCGGCCACGCACCGCAACCTGCAGCACATGGTGGCCGCAGGGCGCTTTCGTGAAGACCTGTACTACCGCCTGAGCACTTTTCCCATCCACCTGCCACCGCTGCGCGAACGCCAGGGCGATACCAGCCCTGCTGGCACGCGCGCTGCTGGAGCGTGTGGCGCCCCCGCGCCGGGCGCTGCAGCTGTCTGGCGCTGCGCTGGCCTTGCTGGAGGCACAGCCTTACCCCGGCAATGTGCGGGAGCTGCGCAACCTGCTGGAGCGCACCGCCTTGCTGTGTGATAGCGACACCATCGGCGCGGAGCATGTGCAGCAAGCGCTTGCCTGCGGCCTGCCGCCGCTCGCGGGTGCTGTGGAGGAGGGGGCAGGGGAGCCGCGTGCATCGGCGGCGTTGGCCGGGTCGTCACGCCAACGACGCTTGCTGGACGACGAGGCCCTGCGAGAGGCACTCGCCGTTCACCAGGGCAGTCGCGCAGCGCTGGCGCAGCAGCTGGGCATCAGCGAGCGATCGCTGTATCGGCGGCTGAAAGCCTTGGGCGCTTGACGCCCATATGTAAAGAAATCGGCCTCAGGCGCATACGTTGATTGCGCCAGCAGCTATTGTTTATATAGCGTCTGGTGTGCCGTGCCTGCCTAGACCACCGCATCGGGCGCCAGCGCGCTCAGCACCATGCGCACGATCAGCTCTTCGGCCTTTTCGTAGTCGCGCTCGGTCAGGGCGGGCTTGCCCAGCAGCAGGGCGAACTGGGCCTCCTGCTCCGCATACGCCTGGGTCACGGACCAGATGATGAACATGAGGTGCGTGAAGCTGACCTTGGCAATGCGGCCCTCGCGCGCCCAGCGCTCGAAGGTGCGCACCTCGGTCTTGAGCAGCGGCGCCACCCGTTCGGTGATGGCCGTGCCATACCGTGGTGCACCCGCAATCACCTCTTTGGTGAACACCTTGGCGCCCTGGGGGCGCGTGCGCGAGTAGTGCAGCTTGGCGCGGATGTAACGCCGCAGCGCTTGCTGCGGGTCGTCGCTGTGCGACAGGTCTTCCATGCCCGCCAGCCACTGGGTGAGCACGTCATCCAGCACCCGCTGGTACAGCGCCTCCTTGCTCGGGAAGTAGTACAGCAGGTTGTGGCGGCTGATGCCGATGGCGGCGGCAATGCTCTCCAGCGAGGCGCCCTCAAAACCGAATTGCGCAAACTGGTTCTCCGCCTCGGTGAGGATGCCTTGCTCCTTGAGCAAGCGCGACGCCGTGGGTGCGCGGGGCGCGGACTCGTCAAGTGCGGGCGGGCGGGCCACCTTGCGGGGGCGGGGGGCGGGGTTGGCAGGGGACGGGCGGGCTGCAGTCATTGCACCATTGTGGAACAAGCCGGGGCCTGAAAACTGGCAATTGGCTGGCTGGAGGTTGGCACGCTGTTTGCTGTAGGGATTTTACCAATTGGTAAATTTTTACGGGTTGGTAAATTGACCCACAACGCAGGGCACCGCCGCACCAAAGCAGCGGGCACCTGCACCCCACAGCGAGGACCACGATGAAACCTCCGAAGTTTGCGGGCACCAGCACCCACGCTGGTGCCGCATTGGTTGGCGCCACTGGCTGGCGCTCCAACGCTGCGCGGCGTGCGCTTGCACGCCCCCTGGGCGCCCAGACCCCCACCCTCACCCTCTCGGAGGAAACCTGATGGACACACCCGCAAGCCGTGCCTGCGGCATTCATGCCGCACGTCTGAACCTGGCCGACTACGCCGTCAACTTCGGCGACGCGCACCCGCCGCTCACCCGGGCGCAGGCGCTGATCGAGGCCGAGCGCTGCTACTACTGCCACGACGCCCCCTGCGCCACGGCCTGCCCCACGGGCATCGACATCCCATCGTTCATCCACCGCATTGCGCAGGACAACAACCGGGGCGCCGCCCGCGTCATCCTGGAGGCCAACCCCCTGGGCGGCATGTGCGCCCGCGTGTGCCCCACCGAGGTGCTGTGCGAGCAGGCCTGCGTGCGCAATACCAACGAAGACAAGCCCGTGGAGATCGGCTCGCTGCAGCGCTACGCCACGGACGCATTTTTTGAAAAGCCCGGTGCACCGCTGTTCCAGCGTGCAGCCGCTACTGGCAAACGCGTGGCCGTGGTGGGCGCAGGGCCTGCGGGCCTGGCCTGCGCACATGGCCTGGCCGTGCGCGGGCATGACGTGGTGCTGTTCGAGGCACGCCCCAAGCTCGGAGGCCTCAATGAATATGGCCTGGCCAGCTACAAGACCACGAACAACTTCGCACAGAAGGAAGTGGAGTGGCTGCTGTCCATCGGTGGCATTGAGGTGCGCACCGGCCAGCAACTGGGCCGTGACATCACGCTCGACGGCCTGCTGGGCGCGTTCGACGCCGTGTTCCTGGGCCTGGGCCTGCAGGGCGTGAACGCGCTGGGCGTGGCCGAGCCCACGGCCACCGGCTTGCGCAATGCAGTGGATTTCATTGCCGAGCTGCGCCAGAGCACTGACCTCTCCGCCCTGCCCGTGGGCCGCCGCGTGGTGGTGATTGGCGGCGGCATGACGGCGGTGGACGCCGCCGTGCAGTCGCGCAAGCTGGGCGCGGAAGAAGTGACCATCGTCTACCGCCGGGGCGCCGAGGCCTTGTCGGCATCGGCCGTGGAACAACAATGGGCGCAGACGAACGGCGTGACCATTCGCCACTGGGCCGCACCGAAAGAGGTGCTGAGCGAAGGCGGCGCGGTGAAGGGTGTGCGTTTTGCCGCCACGGCACTGAGCGGCGGCAAGCTGGTGGAAACCGGCGAGACCTTCACGCTCGAAGCCGACATGGTGCTCAAGGCCATTGGCCAGACCTTTGTGGCCGAGCCCGTGGGCAGCCGCATTGCGCTGGAGGGCGGGCGCATCGCCACCGATGCCGAAGGCCAGACCAGCCTGCCACGTGTGTGGGCCGGTGGCGACTGCCGCGTGGGCGGCCGCGACCTCACGGTGGAGGCGGTGGAGCACGGCAAGGTCGCCGCTGTCTCCATCCACACCGCATTGATGGCTTGAACTCCTTCCACCCAGTTTTCACGGGAGCACCCCATGGCAGACATTCGCAGCAATTTTCTGGGCATCCAAAGTCCCAACCCCTTCTGGCTGGCCTCCGCACCACCCACCGACAAAGAGATCAACGTCACCCGCGCCTTCGAGGCGGGCTGGGGCGGTGTGGTATGGAAGACGCTGGGCGAAGACCCACCGGTGGTCAACGTCAACGGCCCGCGCTACTCCACGCTGATGTCGCAAGACCGCCGCGTGATCGGCCTGAACAACATTGAGCTGATCACCGACCGGCCCCTGCACACCAACCTGGAAGAGATCAAACGCGTCAAACGCAACTGGCCTGACCGGGCCATGATCGTCTCGCTGATGGTGCCCTGCGTGGAGGAGAGCTGGAAGAACATCCTGCCGCTGGTGGAAGACACCGGTGCCGACGGCATTGAACTCAACTTCGGCTGCCCGCACGGCATGAGCGAGCGTGGCATGGGCGCAGCCGTGGGCCAAGTGCCTGAATACATCCAGATGGTCACGGCCTGGTGCAAGCACTACAGCAAGCTGCCGGTGATTGTGAAGCTCACGCCCAACATCACCGATGTGCGTCACCCGGCGCGCGCGGCCAAGGCGGGCGGGGCCGATGCCGTGTCGCTCATCAACACCATCAACTCCATCATGGGCGTGGACCTGGACCGCATGGTGATGAGCCCGAGTACCGACGGCTGGGGATCGCACGGCGGCTACTGCGGCCCGGCCGTCAAGCCCATTGCGCTGAACATGGTGGCCGAGATTGCGCGCGACGCACAGACCGCCGGTCTGCCCATCAGCGGCATTGGCGGCATCACCACCTGGCGCGATGCGGCCGAGTACATCGCGCTGGGCTGCGGCACGGTGCAGGTGTGCACCGCCGCCATGGTCTATGGCTTCAAGATCGTGCAGGACATGTGCGATGGCCTGTCCAACTTCATGGATGAGCACGGCTACGCCACGCTCGACGACTTCAAGGGCCAGGCCGTGCCCACGGTAAAGGACTGGAAGAACCTCAACCTCAACCACATCGAAAAAGCCGTCATCAACCAGGACGCCTGCATCCAGTGTGGCCGCTGCCATGTGGTGTGCGAAGACACCTCGCACCAGGCCATCACCTTCACCAAGGAAGGCGGCGTGCGCAAGTTCGAAATCAACGAGGCCGAGTGCGTGGGTTGCAACCTGTGCGTGTCGATCTGCCCCGTGCCCGAGTGCATCACCATGCGCGCGCTGGAGCCGGGCGAGGTGGATGTGCGCACGGGCAAAAAGGTGACGGGCGAATACGCCAACTGGACCACGCACCCCAGCAACCCGCAGCGCGCGTCTGCAGCCGCTTGATATGTGCCCCTGCGTGCGTGTGCCACAGACCCTGCAAGGCGTTGTGACAGCACCCGTTGTGGTGCCGATTTGCAACGCATGCTGCACTGCATCTGGTGCAGTTCTTGCGTGATCTCTAGCATCGCTCGCTTCCTTTGCCCGCCATCTGCCAGCGTGAGGGCGCTGGAACAGACAGCGGGTTGTGTGCAACCCCAACGACGTCTTTGACAGGAGTACAGGCATGACCAACAGTACCGGCAGCGCGGCCCATGTGGCGGGGCTGATGCCCCGCGATGCATCCAACACGCTCGCCAATGAAGATCTGCTCCCCACCACCGCCGCGCAGCGACACTGGACGTGGAAGGACTTTGCCGCACTCTGGGTGGGCATGGTCGTGTGTGTGCCCACCTACACCATGGCCAGTTCCATGCTGGACCAGGGCTTCACCTGGCAGATGGCGGTGTGGCTGGTGTTCCTGGCCAACTGCATCGTGCTGGTGCCCATGGTGCTCATCGGGCGCGTGGGGCCCCGGTACGGCGTGCCGTTCCCGGTGCTGGCGCGGGCATCGTTTGGCGTGAAAGGCGCCAACCTGCCCGCTGTGCTGCGCGGGCTGGTGGCCTGTGGCTGGTTCTCCATCAACTGCTACTTTGGCGCGCTGGCGCTGCATGGGTTTCTCAACATCCTGGGTATGAATCTGGCGGGACCGGCCGATGGGCAGACCATCAGCACCTCGCAGTTCATGTGCTTTCTGGCGTTCTGGGCGGTGCACATCTGGTTCATCTGGAAGGGCCCGGAGTCCATCCGCATGCTGGAGGTGATTGCGGCGCCGCTGATGATCATTGCGTCCATCGCGCTGGTGGTGGTGCTGGTGATGAAGGTGCCCTCGGGCCAGTTGTTTAACCTGCCCGCCAAGGTGGTCGAAGGCGGCCCCAAGACCTGGGCAGCGCTCACGGGCCTGGTGGGCTTCTGGGCCACGCTGGCGCTCAACATTCCGGACTTCACCCGCTTTGCCAAATCGCAGAAGGACCAGGTGGTGGGCCAGGCCATCGGCCTGCCGATTCCCATGGCGCTTTTCTCCATGGTGGGCGTGATCGGCTTCTCTGCCTCGGCCATCCTGTACGGCAAGGCCCAGCTGTTCCCTGATGGTCTGCTCACGCAGATGGGCAGCGTGGCCGCAGGCCTGGGTCTGCTGGTGATCTTGCTCGCCAACCTCACGACCAACGTTGCCGCCAATCTGGTGTCGCCGTCGTATGACTTCAGCCAGTGCGCGCCGTCCAAGATCAGCTTCCGCATGGGCGGCCTGATCGCTGCGGGCATCGGCCTGCTGTTCATGCCCTGGAAGCTGCTGGCCACCTCGGGCGGCTACCTGTTCACCTGGCTGGGCGGCTACGGCACGCTGCTGGGCGCCATCGCGGGCATTCTGCTGGTGGACTACTACCTGGTGCGCAAGAGCGAGCTGAAGGTGGACGACCTGTACCGCCGTGGCGGTGAATATGAGTACAGCAACGGCTGGAACCTGCAAGCCCTGATCGCGTTTGCACTGGGCGTGCTGCCCTGCCTGCCGGGCTACCTGGCCGTGTCGGGTGTGGTGGACAAGGCGGGCATGCCTGCCATCTGGCTGTCGTTGTTCGACTCGGGCTGGTTTTTCAGCCTGGCAGTGGCCGGCACCTACTACTACCTGACGGCCAAGAAGAAGTGATGCCCCGGACCCTGCCTGGGTCTGGTGCCAGTGCAGGGTCCCTTTCTTTGAATTGATCTGTATCCCTGAAGGAGACCCCCATGAGCCAAGCCCTTGTGATCCGCGGTGGCACCGTGGTCAACGCCGACCGTGAACAGCGCGCCGATGTGTTGTGCGTCAATGGCCGCATCGTGGCCGTGGGGGAGGACGCTGCGGCGCAGGCCCCTGCGCGTGCGCAGACGCTGGACGCCAGCGGCCAGTACGTGCTGCCCGGCGGCATTGACCCGCACACGCACATGCAATTGCCGTTCATGGGCACCGTCACCATGGACGACTTTTTCACCGGTACCGCTGCCGCGCTGGCGGGCGGCACCACGAGCATCATCGACTTCGTGATCCCCGACCCGCAGGAGCCGCTGATGGACGCCTACCGCAAGTGGCGCAGCTGGGCCGAAAAATCTGCGGCCGACTATTCTTTCCACGTCGCCGTCACCTGGTGGAGCGAGCAGGTGCGCGCCGACATGGGTACGTTGGTGCAGCAGGAGGGGGTGAACAGCTTCAAGCACTTCATGGCCTACAAGAACGCCATCATGTGCGACGACGAAACCCTGGTGAACAGCTTCAAGCGCGCGCTCGAACTCGGCGCCATGCCCACGGTGCACGCCGAGAACGGTGAGCTGGTGTACCTGCTGCAGCAGGAGGTCGCCAAGATGGGCATCACCGGCCCCGAGGGTCACCCGCTTTCGCGCCCCCCCATGGTCGAGGCCGAGGCCGCCAACCGCGCCATCGCCATTGCCGACGTGCTGGGCGTGCCCATCTACGTGGTGCACGTGAGCTGCATGGAGTCGGCCGACGCCATTGCCCGCGCCCGCGCGCGCGGCCAGCGCGTCTACGGCGAGGTGCTGGCCGGCCACCTGCTGGTGGACGACAGCGTGTACCGCGACCCCGACTTTGCCAAGGCCGCCGCCTATGTGATGAGCCCGCCCTTCCGCCCCAAGGGCCACCAGGAGGCGCTGTGGCGCGGCCTGCAGTCCGGCCAGCTGCACACTACGGCCACAGACCACTGCACCTTCTGCGCTGCGCAAAAAGCCATGGGCAAAGAAAACTTCGCCAAGATCCCCAACGGCACCGGCGGCGTGGAAGAGCGCATGGCCACGCTGTGGGATGGCGGCGTGAACACCGGGCGCCTCACCCCCAGTGAGTTCGTGGCCATTACCTCGGCCAACGCGGCCAAGCTGTTCAACATCTACCCGCGCAAGGGCTACATCGGCGAAGGTGCCGACGCCGACCTGGTGCTGTGGGACCCGCAAGGCACCAAGACCTTCTCGGCCAAGACCCAGTTCAGCAAGGGTGACTTCAACATCTTTGAAGGCCGCACCGTGCGCGGCATCCCAAGCCACACCGTGAGCCAGGGCCGCGTGGTGTTTGCCAACGGCGACCTGCGCGCCGAGCAGGGCAAGGGCCGCTACATCAAGCGCCCGGCGTTTGGCGCCAACTTCCAGGCCGTGCAGAAGCGCGCGCAGGACCTTGCCCCCACAGCGGTTACCCGCTGAACCGACGGAGAACAACACCATGGACACCAAAGTCAAACCCAACATCGAAAACCTGCGCATCAACGGCCAGCGCCTGTGGGCTTCGCTCATGGAGCTGGCGCAGATCGGCGCCACCCCCAAGGGCGGCGTGTGCCGCCTGACCCTCACCGACCTGGACAAGCAGGGCCGCGACCTCGTCACCCGCTGGGCGCGCGAAGCGGGCATGACGGTCACCATCGACAAAATCGGCAACGGCTTCATGCGCCGCCCCGGCCGCAACAACAGCCTGCCGCCCATCATGACCGGCAGCCACATCGACACCCAGCCCACGGGCGGCAAGTTCGACGGCAACTACGGCGTGCTCGCGGGCATCGAAGTGGTGCGCACCCTCAACGACCACGGCATCGAAACCGAAGCCCCCATCGAAGTCGCGTTCTGGACCAACGAGGAAGGCAGCCGTTTTGTTCCGGTGATGATGGGCTCCGGCGTATTCGCCAAGGCCTTCACGCTGGAACACGCCTACGCCGCCACCGACACCGAAGGCAAGACCGTGAAGGGCGAGCTGGAACGCATCGGCTACATCGGCGACCAGGACCCGGGCGACCACCCCATCGGCGCCTACTTCGAGACCCACATCGAACAAGGCCCCGTGCTGGAAGACAACGACAAGACCATTGGCGTCGTCAGCGGCGTGCTGGGCATCCGCTGGTTTGACTGCACCGTCACCGGCATGGAAGCCCACGCAGGCCCCACCCCCATGGCCCTGCGCAAGGACGCCATGCTGGCCGCCACGCGCATCATGCAGGACGTGGTGGCAGCAGCCCACCGCCACCCGCCGCATGGCCGGGGCACCGTGGGCATGGTGCAGGTGTTCCCCAACAGCCGCAACGTGATTCCAGGCCGGGTCAAGTTCAGCATCGACCTGCGCAACAGCACGGACGAACTGGTCGACGCCATGGCCGCCGAGGTCAAGGCGTTTGCCGACCAGGTCGCCAAGGAACACGGCGTGCAGGTGCACATCGAGATGGTGTCCAGCTACCCCGCGCAATTGTTCCAGCCCGAGTGCGTGGAGGCCGTAGGACGCGCCGCGGCCAAGCTGGGCTACAGCCACATGCCTGCCGTCTCGGGTGCCGGGCACGACGCCGTCTACATGGCCAAGCTCGCGCCCAGCGGCATGATCTTCATCCCCTGCAAGGACGGCATCAGCCACAATGAGATCGAGGACGCGAAACCCGAGCACATCGAGGCGGGGTGCAATGTGCTGCTGCATGCCATGCTGGAGCGGGCGGGGACTTAGTGCTATAGAAAATATAGCTGTTTGGGCATGATTCTGTAGCGCTTGCACCCGTTTTTCTACCAAACGGGTGAAGCGGTTCAGTCCAGCTTCGTCAGCCCCAGAAAGTGGTCCAGCATGTGGAAGTGGTCTTCAAAGAACTCTTCTTCCATGCCTGCCAGCTGGTCGATGCGTGTCCACTGCACCAGCATCGCGTCGTCATCGGCCTGCACCAGCGGAAACGGCGCGTCCCCCAGGTCGAAGTAGTGCGCATGCGTGATAGTGCGGCCGCGCTGGCTGCGGTCGGGGTGGTCAAACACGGCCACCGATTGCAGTGCGGCGTGCAGGGCGGCTTCGGGCACGTCGCAGTGGGTTTCTTCTGCTAATTCGCGCAGGCACGATTGCCACACGGTTTCTCGCTGCTCAATGAAGCCGCCGGGGACTGCCAGCTGGCCTTTGCCGGGCGCGTGGGCGCGGCGAATCAGCAGCACATGGTCCTGGCAGCGCAGCACGGCGTCCACCGTCACAAACACCGGCGGGTAGGGCGCTGCGGCCCAGGCGTCGCGGTAGCTGTGCAGCATGCGCCATTCTTCCTGCAGAGCGGGATAGTGCTCGGTGTGGGCGAACTGCTGCAGCGTGGCGATGGTGCTGGCGGGAATCTCCGCTGCCAAGGGCGCGAGGGCTTGGCCCACGGTGTCGGGCGTGGCGTTGAAGTACGCGTCGCGGATGGTGGTGGCGTCCATCTGGCCCTGGCGGGGCAGGTCGACGAGGGTCCAGCCCGGGAAGGCGCGCAGGTAGCTGCTGGTGGCGTCTTTGAAGTGGCCCACCAGCGCGATGCGCGCCCCCGGCGGCGTGTGTTGCGCCACACCGGCCCGCACCGCCTGCACCCAAACGGCTTCGTTGTAATAGTCCCGCACCGGCAGCACCTGTACACGGGCGCGGTCTGGCGCTGGCAGTGCTTCGCGCAGCATGGCCTCGCGCTCTTGCCAGGTGAACGGGTTTTTGGGGGAGCGGGGCTGCCAGGCAGAGCCCACCACCACGATGACCCGAGGGGCCTGGCGCAGGGCCTCTTGTAGCAGAGCAAGGTGGCCACTGTGCACGGGTTCAAAGCGGCCGATCAGAAGGGCGGTATCGTGCATGGGTCTCCAGCATTTTTATAAAAAAGAGCCTCGCGCGCTTGATTTATGAGCGCAAGCAGCTATGTTTTTTATAGTGATTTTACCGGGTGACTACGGGCCGCCTCTTCGCGACTGCAGGCGGGGCGTGGCGCCAGGCGCATACGCATCGGTGCGATGCGTACGTTGCACCAACGCCGCAGGCCTGCAATGCGCGTTCACTCCGCCGTCGTGCAGTCTTCGGGCCGCACGGCCAATTCGGCTTTGGCAGTGTCGTATTCGTTCAGGTAGTCGCGTGCCAATGCGCTTTTTTGAGCGTCGGTCAGCAGCTTGCCTGCCATCTGAAAAAAGCGCTGCTCCTCTTCACGCAGGTGGTGTTCCACTTTTTCTGTCAACTTGCGCGCAAGGGGCAACCAGGCGGGGCTGGACGCTGCGGTGGTCTCCAGCGCCTCCACCAGTTCATCGATCTGGTGGTGCTCTGCGATCGCGTGGCGTGACAGGTCGATGCCTGCATCATGCTGCATGAGCGGGATGTAGAAGTGCCTGTCTTCCGCCAGCGCATGCACTGCCAGTTCGCCCTTGAGGGCCTGGAACAGGGTGTGCCGTTCAACCGTGTCGCCATGGGTCTTGAGCAGCAGGGCAGACAGATGCCGCTGAACGGTATGGCTTTGGCGCAAGGCCTCAAAGATGTTCATGCGCTGCATCACTTGATCGCCCGGCTGACGGCACCAGCGGCCTTGAAGGCCAGGACCACAAAAATCAAGGTCAGTATCAGAAACACGACAAACAGCACCTTGGCAATGCCTGCCGCTCCTGCTGCCACCCCGGTGAAGCCCAGGGCGCCGGCGACCAGTGAAATCAGTGCAAAGACGATGGCGTACTTCAGCATGGCGTTCTCCTCGTTCTGGGGCTGCGACGCGCGGCCCGTTGGGTAGCACGATAGGGGAATGGGCATTGGGGTGCTGTAGGCGCAGCCGGTGAGCAGATGTAGGAGGCGAGGGCGATCAGTCCATGCTGTGCTCGGTCATAAGGCCAAAGAAAAAGGGGCCCGGATGCCAATGCCGCTCAGTTAAGTCTGAGCGGCATTTTTTTGACGGGATACTGGGTCT
>NZ_CAXIAK010000030.1:0-37631 GCF_964021665.1 uncultured Acidovorax sp. | reverse complement strand
GCGGCGGCACCACCGAGGTGGGCATCATCTCGCTGGGCGGCATGGTCTACAAGGGCAGCGTGCGCGTAGGTGGCGACAAGTTCGACGAAGCCATCATCAACTACATCCGTCGCAACTACGGCATGCTGATCGGTGAACCCACGGCCGAAGCCATCAAGAAGAACATCGGCTCTGCCTTCCCAGGCTCGGAAGTCAAGGAGATGGAAGTCAAGGGCCGCAACCTTTCCGAAGGCGTGCCACGCAGTTTCACCATCTCGTCCAACGAGGTGCTGGAAGCTCTTACCGAACCGCTCAACCAGATCGTTTCTGCCGTGAAGAACGCGCTGGAGCAAACCCCGCCCGAACTGGGCGCCGACATTTCTGACCGCGGCATGATGCTGACGGGCGGTGGTGCGCTGCTGCGCGATCTGGATCGTCTGCTGTCCGAAGAAACCGGCCTTCCCGTGCTGGTGGCCGAAGACCCGCTGACCTGCGTGGTGCGCGGCTGCGGCATTGCGCTGGAGCGCATGGACCGCCTGGGCAGCATCTTCACCAGCGAGTAATTTCTCAGTGCCAGGGCCGCCCCGGTGGGGCGCTCTGGTCAATACGGCATGATCGCTGATGCTTCAATGCTTTGTGAATCCACTGCAGTGATTCAACCCCTACGCGACCATTCCTGAGCACTGCCCTCTATGCCCCTGGGAACCTTAGAGCGCAGTGCGCCCCCGTTGTTCAAGCAAGGCCCTTCGGCCTTGTCGCGTTTGGCCGCCTTCAGCGCCCTGGCCTTGTTCCTCATGGTGGCCGACACCCGTTTCCAGATCACAGGACCGGTGCGCCAGGCGATTGGCACGGTGCTGTACCCCGTGCAATGGCTCATGCTGCAGCCGGTGGAATGGTCTCGGCATGGCTCTGGTTACTTCCAGTCGCTGCAGTCGGCCCAGGCCGCGGCCGATGCTGCCGCCCAGAAACTTGTCGTGGTGTCGCAGCAAGCCCACCAGGCGGAGCAACTGGCCCAGGAAAACATACGACTGCGCAAACTGCTGGAGTTGCGTGACCGCCTGGACACGCCAGCGCAGGCCGCCCAGGTGATTTACGACACTGCAGACGCGTTCACCCGCCGCGTGGTCATCGACCAGGGGCAGGTGCATGGGGTGGAGCAGGGGGTGCCCGTCATGGACGAAGGCGGTGTGCTTGGGCAGGTCACGCGCGTCTTTCCGCTGGTGAGCGAAGTGACGCTGTTGGTGGACCGTGACCAGGCCATTCCCGTCCTCAACCTGCGCACGGGCGCGCGTGCAGTGGCCTACGGCGACCCCACGGCCGAGCATGGCGGCGGGATCGAGCTGCGGTTCATCCAGGCCAATGCCGATGTGCGCGAAGGCGACTTGCTCACCACCAGTGGTGTGGACGGAGTCTACCCACCGGGCCTGCCCGTGGCGCGGGTGACCCATGTGGAGCGGCGTGCCGACTCTGCATTCGCCCGCATCTATTGCCAGCCCCTTGCCCAGGTGCAGGGGGTTCGCCACGTGGTGGTGCTCAAACCGCTGACCGACCACCTGCCACCGCGCCCCCAGCCCGCCCAGGCAGAGCACGGCAAGAGGGCGCGCAAATGATGCCGTGCTGCCAGCCATCGCTTTGCGTGCGCCCAGCCTGCGCAGGGGAGTCCGCATGATCATGCCGCGTGGGCAGCAACTGCTGCTGCCAGTCAACCCCGCGTTCATTGCCGTCAGCCTGCTGATCGGCCTGGCCATTAATCTGGTGCCACTGGGGCGCTGGGTGTGGCTGCCAGATTTGTTGATGGTGCTGATCGTCTTCTGGGGCGTGCACCAGCCCCTGCGCACGGGCATGGGCGTGGCGTTTGCCTTGGGGCTTTGCATGGACGTGGGGCAGTCGGCCCTGCTGGGGCAGCATGCCCTGGTGTACACCGTGCTTTCGTACAGCGCGATTGCCATGCACCGCCGCCTGCTGTGGTTCAGCGGGCCAGCGCAGGCGCTGCAGGTGTTTCCGCTGTTTGCCTTGGCGCATGGCATCGAAGTGGTGCTGCGCTTGCTGGCCGGTGGCACGTTTCCGGGGTTCTGGGTGTTGCTCGCGCCGGTGCTGGAATTGGCCCTGTGGCCGCTGGCCAGCTGGATGCTGCTGGCGCCCCAGCGCCGCCCCCCGGACCGCGACGAGAACCGCCCCCTGTGACCATGGCGAGTGCAGGCCAGCCACGACTGCCGTGCCCCGGACTGTGCACCGGTGCGGCCCCTGTTGCGCCCGTGCGGCGTGACCACGCCGGAGCGCGCCAGCCATGACCGAAATTCGCAACGTGGCGGCCGATGCCTCGCGCCTGCGCCTGCGGGTGCTGGCGGTGGGGCTGGTGGTGTTTCTGGCGTTCTGCCTGATCGTGGCGCGCCTGGTGTTTTTGCAGGTGGTGCGCCACGAAGACCTGGCGGCGCAGGCTGAGAGCAACCGCACGGCCGTGGTGCCCATCGTGCCCAACCGCGGGCTGATCCTGGACCGCAACGGCGTGGTGCTGGCCACCAACTACGCGGCCTACACGCTGGAGATCACCCCTTCGCGCGCCGCACCGCTCGAAGAAACCATTGACCAGCTCTCCAAGGTGGTGGACATCCACCAGCGCGACCGTCGCCGCTTCAAGCGGCTGCTGGAAGAGTCGCGGAACTTCGAATCGCTGCCCATCCGGACCCGGCTGACCGATGAGGAAGTGGCGCGCTTTGCCGCGCAGCAGTACCGCTTCCCTGGAGTGGAGATCAAGGCGCGTCTGTTCCGCAACTACCCCCTGGGCGAGATCGGCAGCCACGCCATTGGCTACATCGGTCGCATCAACCAAAACGAGAAGCAGCGCATCCAGGACGCAGACGACGAGGCCAACTACCGAGGAACCGAGTACATCGGCAAGCTGGGCGTGGAGCAGAGCTTTGAAACCGCGTTGCACGGCATCACCGGCGTGGAGCAGATGGAGACATCGGCCGGCGGGCGCGCCGTGCGCAAATTGGCCAGCCGCCCCGCCACGCCCGGCAAGAGCGTGATGATCTCGCTGGACATCAAACTCCAGAAGATGGTGGAAGACCTGTTTGGCGACCGCCGAGGCGCTCTGGTGGCCATTGACCCGCGCAACGGCGAAGTGCTGGCGCTGGTGAGCAAGCCCACGTTCGACCCCAACCTGTTTGTCGAAGGCATCGACGTGGAGAACTGGACTGCGCTCAACGAGTCCATCGACAAACCCCTGCTCAACCGAGCACTGCGGGGTCTGTACCCGCCCGGTTCCACCTACAAGCCCTTCATGGCGCTGGCCGCGCTGGAGCTGAACAAGCGCTCGCCCAGCATGATCGTGAGCGACCCCGGCTACTACAACTTTGGCGGCCGCACCTTCCGCAGCCACGAAGGCGGCCTGGGCGCGCTCGACATGCACCGCGCCATCCAGTTCTCCAGCAACACCTACTTTTACTCGCTGGCCGTGGAGATGGGCGTGGACGCCATCCACGATTTCATGAAGCCCCTGACCTTCGGACAGACCACGGGCATTGATCTCAACGGCGAGGTGCGCGGCACCCTGCCCAGCACCGAATGGAAGCGCAACACCTACAAGCGGCCTGAGATGAAGCGCTGGTTTCCTGGGGAAACCGTCTCGCTCGGCATTGGCCAGGGTTACAACAATTTCACCATGCTGCAACTGGCCGTGGCCCAGGCCACCCTGGCCAACGGCGGCACGCGCTACACGCCCCACCTCATCAAGGCCGTGAAAGATACGGTAACGGGCGAGCTGAGCCCCGTGCCCCAGCCGCCAGGCCAAGACCTGGGCTACAAGCCCAAGAACGTGGAGATCGTGCGCAACGCCCTGATTGCGGTGAACAAGGGCGGCACGGGCACCCGGGTGTTCGCGGGCGCGCCCTATTCTTCTGCCGGCAAGACCGGTACCGCGCAGGCCGTGAGCCTGGGCCAGAACGTGAAGTACAACGCCAAGCTGCTGGAAGAGCACCAGCGCGACCACTCGCTCTATGCCGCGTTTGCCCCGGCCGAGGCACCCGAAATTGCAGTGGCGGTGATTGTGGAAAACGCCGGCTTTGGTGCCGCCCACGCCGCCCCCATCGCGCGGCGCGTGTTCGACTACTGGCTGCTGGGCGACTACCCCAGCGAAGAAGACATCGCGGCCGTGCGCAAGGGCCAGGCGTCTGCCCCGCTGGGCAAGCCGCGCAAGGCGGCAGACATTGTGCTGCCCACTCCCTGAGTTTTGCTATCAAATTAAGAGCTGGTTGCGCTTGTGGAATAAGCGCTAGGGCCACTTTTGGTATGAAGTCTGGTGCAGTGCCTGTGGCCGTGCAGGGCTCTGTGGCAGAGCTTGCTCCCCGTATCTTCCACACTGCGCCACAGCCTGGGCGCGCTGTGGCGCGGCAGTCAGCGCTCTCACTCAGGCCTTCTCTGGCTGGGCTGCCGGGGTAGTGGCCCCACTGGCGGGTTGCAACTGGCTCACCACCAGCGCGGTCACGATCAGGGCTGCCCCTCCCACGCCCGCCCAGCCCAGGCTTTCACCCAGCAGGAACCAGGCCGTCAGCGACGCAAACACAGGCTCCAGACCAAACACAATCGCGCTGCGCATGGCGTCCACGCGCTGCTGGCCCCAGGCCTGCAGGATCACCACGACCACGCTGGCCAGCAGGCCCAGGTACAGCAGCGCCAGCCAGGCGGTGCTCTCCAGCCGGGTGAGGCCGGGCAGCCAGTCCATGTGACCATCGCGCCCCCACAGCAGGGCTGTGGAGGCCACGCACATCACCAGCGCCTGCGCGGCAGCCATGCGCGTGGCGCGCAGCGGTGCAGCGCTGGTGCGGCGCGAGCATTCTTCCAGCGCCAGGATGTACAGCGCGTAGAACACCGTGCTGGCCAGGGTGAGCGTATCGCCCAGGTTCCATGGCTCGTTTTCATGGAACATCAGCGCCATGCCCGCAAACGCCATGGCGCATGCAGCCCACAGTTGCCAGCCGTAGCGGCGGCCCAGCGCCAGCATGGCAATCAAGGGCACCACCAGCACGTTCAGGCCGGTCACAAACGCGTTGCGGTTGCTGCTGGTGCGCGCCAGCCCTTCAATCTGCAGCCAGAACGCGAGGAACAGCAACAGACCCAGCGCCGTGCCCCAGCGCCGTTCATTGCGGTGCATGCCCAGCCACAGGGGCAGCAACACCACCAGCGCAATCGCAAAGCGCAGCCAGATGATCTGCAGCGCATCCAGCTGCGCTGACAGCAGCTTCATGGCGGGGAAGGTGGTGCCCCACACTACGGTGACGATGAGCAGGGCGATCAGGCCCGAGCGTTCAGTGCGCATGGCTAACGACTCCAGAACAAAACCAAAAAAAAGAAAAAGGCCCCCGGTTGCCCGGCGGCCTTGCGGCTGATGCGCGGGTTAAGGGCTAGTGGCTGACCTGACCGAGGAATGCTCGGATGCGGTCGTTGGCCGGGTTGCTGAAGAACTCCTTGGGTGGCGCGTCGTGCGCGATGCGGCCCTGGTCGAAGAACATCACGCGATCGGCCACCTCGCGGGCAAAGCCCATTTCGTGGGTCACGACGATCATCGTCATGCCGCCGCGCGCCAGGCTGCGCATCACGTCCAGCACTTCCTTGACCATTTCGGGGTCGAGTGCCGAGGTGGGCTCGTCAAACAGCATCACTTTGGGCTGCATGGCCAGGGCGCGGGCAATGGCCACCCGCTGCTGCTGTCCGCCCGACAGTTGCCAAGGGTACTTGTGGGCGTGGTCTTGCATGCCCACGCGGCGCAGCAACTGCATGGCCTCTTCGTTGGCTTGCGCGCGCGGCGTGTGGCGAATGCGGCGGGGCGCCAGCGTCACGTTGTCCAGCACGCTCATGTGGCCGAACAGGTTGAACTGCTGGAACACCATGCCCACTTCGCAACGCTGGCGCTGCAGCGTGGCCAGGTCGTCGCACACATCGACGCCATCGATCGTGATGCGCCCGCTGTCATGGGGCTCCAGCCGGTTGATCGCGCGCAGCAGCGTGCTCTTGCCGGAGCCGGAGGCGCCGATGATGACCGTGACCTCGCCCGTGTGGAACACGGTGGACACGTCCTTGAGCACCTGGTGTGTGCCAAACGACTTGCACACGCGCTCGGCCACGATGTAGGGCTTGGGTTGGGCGTTGGAGTTCATTGGTTGCGGCCCTCCACGTCAAAGCGGTACTCGACCGCGTTCGAGATCTGCGTGACCAGTGTGGTGAGCAGCAGGTATGTGACGGCCACCGTGGTCAGCGTGGCAATCGGCTGGAAGGTGGCCGACTGGATACGGTTACCCACATTGGTCAGCTCCACCACGCCGATGGCGTAGGCCAGCGAAGAATCCTTGAGCAGCGCCACAAAGTTGCTGACCAGCGGCGGCAGCGAGATCTTGAACGCCTGGGGGAACACCACGTCCAGGAACACATGCGTGCGGCCCAGGCCCAGGGCTTTGGCGGCCTCGGTCTGGCCGCGTGGCACAGCCAGCAGGCCAGCGCGCAGGGCTTCGGCGTTGTAGGCGCCTACGTTCAGACCCAGGGCCACCACGGCGGCGGCGAAGTCGGGCAGGTTCAGGCCCGGCACCAGCACCGGCAGGGCAAAGTACACGAACAGGATCTGCACCAGCAGCGGCGTGCCGCGGATGGCCCAGATGTAGAAGCTGGCAACCCAGCGCACAGCCACCCAGCGGGCAGTGCGGGCCAGTGCCGCTACGGTGCCCAGCACCAGGCCGACTGCGCCACTGACGAGCGTGAGCCACAGGGTGGTGCGGGCGCCATCAGAGAAGGCTTGGGCGTTGGAGCCAATGGGCTCGGGAAGGAACGAGAGCACTTGGCCCAGGAGCGACAGGGCCAGCACCATGAGCACCAGCGCGGCGACAAGGGTGGCATTGCTGCGCTGCTGGCGGGACCAGGTTTGCGGCCAGAGGGCGATAAGCATGAATGAAATGACCGTTCGGTCTCAGTTCTGGATCAGTTCAGCGGCAGGCTCTGCGCACCGAAGGTGCCGAGTGTGCCAGCAAAAACAAAAGGTGCGCAGGGGGCAAGCCCCCTGCGCACCCCGGGGTGTCTGCCAGTGAAGGGCAGCGTGTGCGCCACGCCAGCCCCTCATCCGGCAGCCCCTTGTGCTTGCAGATCAGTTGCAGCGCACGTCTTCGTTGAAGTACTTCTTGGACACGGCGGCGTAGCTGCCATCGGCCAGCACTTCGGCGAAGGCCTTGTTCCAGGCTTCGGTCAGGCTGGTGTTGCCCAGGGCCATGGCGGGGGCAATGCGCTCGATGAACAGCATGTCGCCCAGCTTGAAGCCGGCCTTGGCGTTCTTGGCCGCGGCTTCCTTGGCCACGAACTTGTCGCTCACCCAGGCGTCCACGCGCTTGGAGATCAGGGCGCGCTGGGCGTCGGTGTCTTGGGGGAAGTTCTTCACTTCCTTCACGCCCGCGAGCTTTTGCACGTTCGTGAGGTAGCTGGTGCCGGTTTGCACGGCTACCACCTTGCCAGTCAGGTCCGCAGCGGTGCGGATCTTGGCGTCCATCGCCACGATCATGCCGCCCGAGCAGTAGTGGGGGTTGGCAAAGGTCACGGCCTTGGCGCGCTCTTCGGTCACGCCGTGCGAGGCGATCACGACATCCCAGCGGTTTTGGGCCAGGCCGGTCAGCAGGGCGTCAAAGCCCAGGGTCTTCCACTCCAGCTTCAGGCCCATCTTCTTGACGACCAGCTCCGCCACTTCGACTTCAAAGCCCGTCAGCTGGGTGCCTTTGAAGTAGTTGAAGGGAGCGAACTGGCCTTCGGTGGCGACGATGATCTTGCCGTCTTTCTTGACTTCGTCGAGCGTGCGGGCTTGGGCGACGAAGGCGGCGCACAGCGCCACAGCGGTAACAACGGTCTTCAACAGTTTCATGGCAAGATCCTGCAGGGGTAGTTTCAGGTACAAAAAAATCCGACATGCAGGTGGGCAAGCCGGAAGCGGAAAACACAACCATCGCCAGGGGCGATGGGCCTGTTCATCAAATAGAAATAATTATAGGACGCCCGTTCTTTTGAAGAACACGCAGGACAACCCTAGTGTTGCGCGGGCGTCCAGCGGTTTTTTGACCGGCGTCAGCCCACCGCTTGTTCAGCGCAGGAACGCGTCGTAGCCCGTCTTCAGGATCAGGCTGCTCACCACCACGATGAAAATGCCGCGCACAAAACCGGTGCCATGCTTGAGTGCCATGTGCGTGCCGGCCATGCTGCCCACCACATTGGCGATGGCCAGCGTCACAGCGTAATGCCACCAGACATGGCCCTTGAAGGCAAACAGCGAGATGGCCGCGATGTTGGTGGCGCAGTTGAGCAGCTTGGCCGAGGCCGAGGCGTTCAGGAAGTCGTAGCCCAGCAGCCGCACGAACAGGAACACGAAGAAACTACCGGTGCCCGGCCCAAAGAAGCCGTCGTAAAAACCAATGCCCAGGCCCACCAGGCTGGCCACCCACACCTCGGCATTGCCGCTGAAGCGGGGCGCATGGTGGCGGCCCAGGTCTTTCTTGGCCAGGGTGTAGGCCAGCACGGCCAGCAGCACCAGCGGCAGCACCTTGCGCAGGAAGTCGGGCGACAGGGCCGTGACCGTCCAGGCACCTGCAAACGCGCCGGCAAAACCCGCTGCCGCCGCGGGCAGCAGGGCGGCCCAGCGCATTTCCACGCGGCGGCTGTACTGCCAGGTGGCCATGGCGGTGCCCCACACCGACCCGGCCTTGTTGGTGCCAAACAGCGTGGCTGGTGCTGCCCCTGGGAAGGCGGCAAACAGGGCCGGGGTCAGGATCAACCCGCCGCCGCCCACAATCGCATCAATGAAGCCTGCCAGGAGCGAGGCGAAGGTGATAAAAATCCATTCCATCGCCCGATTTTCGCACCCCTGCTGCTATGACCTTGGTAGCAACGCGCTGGAACTGGCGACAGCGCTGCGCAGGTGCAGACGAAAAAAAAAAGCGCTGGGATCGCCAGCGCTTCGAAAATTTTGCGCACCTCGTTGGGTGCTTATCTTGGTAGTTGGTTTAAGGGTTGTCTCCTCGGTCCCCTCATCTGGGACGCCTTGGAGCCCCGTGAGTGATTGCACTGTAACCCCTGCACTTCCGTGGTGCATTGGGAGTTTCCCGAGGGATGGTGCAGTGCACCAAACGGGGCGCAGCGCTGGCACGCCTTGTGCAAACCCCCGAAGGCAACGGAGGTAGCAACAGATGAACCACAGCGAGAAACTCGCCATCGCCGCGCACCTGCATGTGCTGCTGCGGCGCAAGACGGGCCGCGTGACAGACACCGAATGGATGGCCAGCAACGGCAGCTATGCCCGCGAGATCGCCCGCTTCGCCCGCGAACGCGCCGTGTTGGACCAGGCCCCTGAACTGATCGAGTGGGCCGACCGCCTGGATCACTGCATGCAAGACACCTTGGCGGCCGAGTTGCGCCGCAGTGCCCGCGAGGCCGAGGCCGCCCGTGTAGCAGAGCAGGCTGCCGCACCGTCGGCGCACACTGCGGCCGCGGGGCATTCGCGGGCGCGGCGTTATGTGGGTGGTATCCGCTGATCTGGCGCCGTGCTGAACCGCCCCGCCGTGGGCCGGCGGCCCTGCCATGGCGCATTGCCCATCGCCCTGTGTATGCGTTTGGACTGACGAGTGCGCGAGGCTGCGTCAGCCACCCGCCCGCTGCGCCTCCACCATCCACTGCGCGGCCCGCTCGGCCATCATCAGCGTGGGCGAGTTGGTGTTGCCGCTGGTGATGGTGGGCATGGCCCCTGCATCCACCACGCGCAGGCCTTGGATGCCGCGCACACGCATCTGACTGTCCAGCACCGCCATGGGGTCCTGGTCGTGCCCCATCTTGGTGGTGCCCACGGGGTGGAAGATGGTGGTGGCAATGTCGCCCGCCAGCCGCGCCAGGTCTTCGTCCGTCTGGTACTGGGTGCCGGGCTTCCATTCTTCAGGCTGGTACTTGGCCAGCGCGGGCTGGGCCACGATGCGGCGGGTGACGCGCAGGCTGTCGGCGGCCACCTTGCGGTCTTCGGGGGTGCTCAGGTAGTTGGGTGCAATGGCGGGCGCAGTGCGGAAGTCGGCGTTCTTGATCTGCACCGTGCCCCGGCTGGTGGGGTTGAGGTTGCACACGCTGGCCGTGAAGGCCGGGAAGCTGTGCAGCGGCTCGCCAAACGCATCCAGCGACAAGGGTTGCACGTGGTACTGGATGTTGGGGTACACATGCTCGTCGCTGCTGCGCGTGAAGGCGCCCAGTTGCGACGGCGCCATGCTCATGGGGCCGCTGCGCTTGAGCACGTATTCGAGCCCGATCTTGGCCTTGCCCACCAGCGAGTTGGCCATGGTGTTGAGTGTGGGCACACCCTGCACCTTGTAGACCGAGCGGATCTGCAAATGGTCTTGCAAATTGGCACCCACGCCGGGCAAATCTTGCACCACGTCAATGCCATGCTGGCGCAGCAGCGCTGCGGGCCCGATGCCCGAGAGCTGCAGCAGCTGCGGCGAGTTCACGGCGCCTGCGCTCAGCACCACCTCGCGGGCGGCGTGGGCGGTCACCATCTCGTGGCCGTCCCACACCTTCACGCCGGTGCAGCGGCGGCTGCCATCGGGCTGGGTTTCGATGATGAGCTGCGTGGCCTGCGCGCTGGTCCACATCTCAAAGTTGGGCCGCCCATAGCAGGTGGGGCGCAGGAAGGCCTTGGCCGTGTTCCAGCGCCAGCCGCTTTTCTGGTTCACCTCAAAGTAGCCCACGCCCTCGTTGGTGCCGCCATTGAAGTCGTCGGTGGCGGCAATGCCGGCTTCCTGGGCGGCTTGCGCGAAGGCGTCCAGCACATCCCAGCGCAGGCGCTGCTTTTCCACGCGCCATTCGCCGGTGCTGCCGGTGGCTTTGTTGCCGTGCAGGCGTTTGAAGTTTTCATTGACGCCCTCGGGCTGGTCCAGCCGCCAGTGGTCTTCGTGGCGGCGGAAGTGGGGCAGCACGTTGTCCCAGCGCCAGCTGTCATCGCCCGTGAGCTCGGCCCACTGGTCGTAGTCGCGCGACTGGCCGCGCATGTAGATCATGCCGTTGATGCTGCTGCAGCCGCCCAGCGTCTTGCCGCGCGGGTAGCGCAGGGTGCGGCCGTTCAGGCCTGCGTCGGGCTCGGTGTGGTAGAGCCAGTCGGTGCGGGGGTTGCCAATGCAGTACAGATAGCCCACAGGGATGTGGATCCAGTGATAGTCGTCTTTTCGCCCCGCCTCCACCAGCAGCACGCGGTGGCGGCCACTGGCGCTCAGGCGGTTGCAGAGCAACGCGCCTGCAGTGCCGCCGCCAATGATGATGTAGTCAAACTGGGTGTCGCTCATGGATGGGTCGAAAACGGATTGGTAACCCGCCCCATTGTGCTGAGCGCCCACCGTCTGTCGATGGGGTAAATGCCTGTTGCTATCAAATAGATAGCTGGCTGCGCTTGTTTAATAAGCGCTGGAGGGTGTTTTGATAAAAATTACATCTGCCCGCTGGAAGAATGTGCCAAGCGCTTCACGCGGCTCCGCTACCATGCTTGACTCTGTCGTTCACCCTCATTGCCCGCCCGGCGGCCCGCGCCGCCCTCACCATGACCATTGACAGCGTTGCCCCCCGCATCGTCCGCACCGACACGCCCGATGGGCCGTGCGCGCAGCCGCAAGGGCGCTGGGGCGCGGCCGAACTGGGCACGCGGGCGCAGTGGAAGCTGCTGCGCCGCCAGCTGCAAGACAACGCACCCGCCGCCACGTTGGGGTGGGATTTGCGCAGCCTGCAGTGGCTGGACCATGTGGGCGCCCAGCTGCTGTGGAACCACTGGGGCCATGCCTGGCCCGCGCGCCTGGCGCTGACCGACGTGCAGCGCACCCTGCTGGAGCGCGTGGCAGAGCTCACCATCACCAACCCGCCCGCACCTCCTCCCTGGCGCCTGTTTGACGAGGTGGACCGCCTGGGCGTGCTGGTGCTGCACGGGCTGGACCATGCCCGGCATATGGTGCAGATGGTGGGCCAGCTGGTGCTGGATTTGCTGCGCCTGGCACGCAACCCCCGGCGCGGCCCGTGGCGCGATGTGTCGGGCCACCTCTACCGCATGGGCGCCACGGCGCTGCCCATCACCGCGCTGGTGGGCTTTTTGATTGGCGTGGTGCTGGCCTACCTGATGAGCCTGCAGCTGCGCCAGTTCGGTGCCGAATCATTCATCGTCAACATCCTGGGCATCTCGCTCATCCGCGAGCTGGGGCCCATGCTGGCGGCCATTTTGGTCGCGGGCCGTTCAGGCTCGTCCATCACTGCGCAGATTGGTGTGATGCGCGTGACCGAAGAGCTGGACGCCATGCGCGTCATGGGCATTCCGCACGGTTTTCGGCTGGTGATGCCGCGCACGCTGGCGCTGGCGCTGGCCATGCCGCTCATCAGCGTGTGGACCACGCTGGCCGCGCTGGCCGGGGGCATGCTGGCGGCCGACATCACGCTGGGCATCTCGCCTTCCTACTTCGTGCAAGCCCTGCCCGCCGCCGTGAAGGTGGGCAACCTCGGGCTGGCGGTGGCCAAGTCGGTGGTGTTCGGGGGGCTCATTGCGCTCATCGGCTGCCACTGGGGCCTGCGCGTCAAGCCCAACACCCAGAGCCTGGGCGAGGGCACCACCGCTTCGGTGGTCACGTCCATCACCATGGTCATCATCGTGGATGCGATCTTCGCCGTGGCCTTCCGCAACGTGGGGATCTGAACCATGACCACCACGCACTCGCACCCACCGCTGTTGGCCACCCCCGACGCCATTGCCGTGGCGGCGCACACACCTGTCCACGAACCGCCCATCGTCGAAGCCAAGGGGCTGTGGACGGTGTTTGGCAAAGGCACCGAAGCCTTTGCCGTGCACCAGGACCTGGAGTTCGTCGTGCAGCGCGGTGAAATGTTGTCGCTCGTCGGCGGCTCGGGCACGGGCAAAACCGTGCTGCTGCGGCAGATTTTGGGGCTGGCCCAGCCCACGCGCGGCACCGTCACCGTGCTGGGTCGCCCGGCGTCTGAAATGGGGCGCGAAGGTGCTGCCAGCCGCGTGGGCATGCTGTTCCAGCACGGCGCGTTGTTCTCGGCCTTCAACGTGCTCGACAACGTGGCCTTTGCCCTGCGCGAGCAAGGCACCCTGCCCGAAGAACTGGTGCGTGCCGCCGCCCTGGTCAAGCTGCAGATGGTGGGCCTCAAGCCCGAGCACGCCACCCGCATGCCCGCCGACTTGTCGGGAGGCATGGTCAAGCGCGTGGCCCTGGCCCGCGCCCTCATCATGGACCCGCCCCTTCTGCTGCTCGACGAGCCCACTGCGGGGCTGGACCCCAGCAGCTCCGACGACTTCTGTGCCCTGGTGCGCGAGTTGCGCGCTGCCCTGGGGCTCACCGTCATCATGGTCACGCACGACCTGGACACCCTGTTTGCCCTGAGCACCCGCGTGGCCGTGCTGGCCGATAAAAAAGTCATCGTCACCGGCCCACCGCACGAGGTGGCGCATTTCAAGCACCCGTTCATCGAACACTTCTTCATGGGCGAACGCGGCCAGCGCGCCATGGCGCCGCTGCAGCAGCCTGCACCGGCAGCCACGCCAAATGCCGCCGCGCCCTCCAAGGAAACCTGATGGAAAACAAATCACACGCCCTTGCCGCAGGCATCTTTGTCATTGTCGTGACGGCGTTGCTGGCGGGCCTGGCCATCTGGCTCACCCGCGACAACGCCAATTACGACCTGTACGAGCTCACCACCCGCGATGGAGTTAGCGGGCTGCAGCCCCAGGCCGCCGTGCGCTACAAGGGCGTGGCCGTGGGCAAGGTGGAGCGCATCGGGTTTGACCCGCAGGTGTCCGGCAACGTCCTCATTCGCATCGCCGTCAACCACAACGCGCCTGTCAGCCCCACCACCTTTGCCACGCTGGGCTACCAGGGTGTCACTGGCCTGGCCCATGTGCTGCTGGACGACGCCACCCAGCCCTTGCCCCAGCTGCCCCCCGGCCCCAGCGGCCTGCCGCGCCTCACGCTCAAGCCCTCGCCCTTTGGGCGCATTGCCGAGCAAGCCCCCAACATCCTGGCCCAGGTCGAGGAAGCCACCCGCCGCATCAACCAGTTGCTGGGCGATGAGAACCAGCAGCGCATCACCCAGGCGCTGGGTAACATCGGCCAGGCGGCGGGCAGCGTCAACGCGCTTACCCAGCGGCTCGATGCCACCTTGCAAAACCGGCTGGACCCCGCACTGGCCGCGCTGCCCCCGCTGGCCGACGACGCGCGCCACACGCTGAAATCGCTGCAGCAGGCGGGCACCAGTGTGACTGCCATGGCCAACGACATCCGCACCACCACCCAGCGCCTGAGCGCCGAAGGCGGCGCCATCGACCAGCTCACCCACGGCACCCAGGTCATGGCGGCAGCGGCTGACAACTTCAGCCGCTCCACCCTGCCCAGCATCAACCGCGCCGCCGACGAAACCGGCCGCGCCGTGCGCCAGATGGGCCTGGCCGCCAGCGCCGTCAGCGACAACCCGCAACTCTTCATCTACGGCAGCGGCCGCCTGCCGCCCGGCCCGGGCGAGCCCGGCTTTGCCCCGCCCCTGGCCCACCCCTGACCGACAAAGGCACGCGCCATGCACACACCCTTCGCACGTTCTGCCATGAATGCTATTGAAAACATAGCTACTAACGCTTGCTGCAAAAGCGCTGCAGCCACTTTTTGTCTGGTATTGTTGGTGGGCTGCAGCGCCTTGCCAACGCCGCCCAATCGCCCTGTCTCGTACGACTTTGGCCCGGGGCTGACCAGCCTGCCCGCCGCCGACCGCCGCGCCAGCCTGCCCCCCATTGCCCTGGCCGACGTGGAGGCGACGGGCCTGTCAGAAAGCAGCACCGCCGTGCTGTACCGCCTGAACTACGCCGACGCCCAACAGCTGCGCCCCTACACCCTGGCCCGCTGGACCCAGCCGCCCGTGCAACTGGTGCAGCAAGCCCTGCGCGCCCAGCTGGGCCTGCGCCGCGCCGTGCTGCAAGACGCCGATGCCGCCGCCCAGGCGCGCGACACCGCCCGCGGCGGCAAACTGCCCGCCGTGCTGCGCATTGAGCTGGAAGAATTCAGCCACCTCTTCACCAGCCCTGCCGAAAGCACCGGCCTGCTGCGCCTGCGCGCCACCCTGGTAGACCCCACCCCCGCGGGCGAAACCCTGCTGGGCCAGCGCGTGTTCATCGTGCAAAAGCCCGCGCCTACCCCTGACGCCGCGGGCGGCACCCGCGCCCTGGCGGCCGCTGCGCGGCAGGTGGCGGTGGAGGTGGATGAGTGGGTGGCGCAGGGCGTGAAGTAAGCGGCGCCCTTTGCCTGGGCTGGGCGCACCCAGCGTTCAGGCGGCCATGAAGCCCAGGTCGGTGGGGTAGTCCGCCCCGCCAAAGTGGCTCAGGTTGGGCAGCACGCCCGCCAGTTCGGTGTTGCTCACACCAAACCATGTGGCCAGGATGGCCGCGTACTGGTCTACCGAGGTGCTGGGCAGCAGGCGGCCCTGGCCCACGTGCCATTGGTCGTTGGCGTCGGCGGTGTTGGTGATGCTCACCGGTGGCGTCTTGCCATAGAACGCCCGGCCTTTGACGGCACCGCCCACCATGAAGTGGTGGCTACCCCAGCCGTGGTCTGATCCGTCGCCGTTGGAGCTAAGGGTGCGGCCAAAGTCGGATGCGGTGAACGCCGTCACCTTGTCGGCCACGCCCAGCTCCACCGTGGCGTCGTAGAAGGCGGTCATGGCTTCGCTCACGCGCCGCATCAGGTTGGGCTGCTGTGCGACGAGGTTGTCGTGCAGGTCCGCCCCTCCCGAGCCGCCTCCGCAGGCCGCCAATGCGGTGCTGGCCAGCGCGGCTGCCAGGGGGGCCAGCGGTGGGATGGGTTGTGTGCCGGATGCAGTGCCCACGGCAGCGCTCGCTGCCGTGGGTCCGCTCCCCTCTTCTTCCTTTGCCGCCAGTGCGCGCAAAGGCTCCTCGTGGGTATTTGTCATGTTGTGAGCAACCGTGGAAATGCGCTCGAAAGTGTAAGAAGCACCGTCGTTTTCTCTTGCCCCGATTTGTGAGCAATCGATACGGCCGTTACAGGATCGCGCCCATTCCCATGCGCTGCCAGGGCCACTGTGTTGCAAAGAGGTGCCTCACTGTCGCGCTGCGCCTACAGCCGGGGGCTCGCGTCCTGCACCGCCGTAGGCCAGAGCCGACGGTGCCTGCCTTGCGCGGACTACGCTGGCCACGCGGCTTGTTTTCTACAGTGACTCCATCGCCACAGCATGTATCTCACGCATTTCGGGTGGGTGGCTGGGGTGAGTTGAACTGAGGATGCGAACCATGAATGAAGACACCATCAAGGGCAACTGGAAGCAATTCAAGGGCAACCTGAAAGAGCAGTGGGGCAAGCTCACTGACGATGACTTCGACGTGATCGACGGCCGCCGCGAACAGCTGCTGGGCAAGCTGCAAGAACGCCAGGGCCTGGCCCGCGAAGCGGCTGAAAAGCAGATCAGCGACTGGCAAGCCCGCCACCCAGCCTTCCGTTTCAACGACTGACCTGTTCAGTCCTTCGGGCTGCGCGCTTGCCGCCCTTGTTCACCCCACCTATTGAATATTGAGGAGAAGACCATGAAATTCACACGCACACTGATCGCCCTGTCCGCTGCAACGCTGATGGCCACCTCGGCCATGGCTATGGAGCCCGCTGAATACAAGGCAGCCAAGGACCAGATTTCTGCCGACTACAAGGCCAACAAGCAAAAATGTGACGCCCTGCAAGGCAACGCCAAGGATGTCTGCCAGAAGGAAGCCAAGGGCGCTGAAAAGGTGGCCAAGGCCGAGCTGGACGCCCGCTACAAGCCCAGCGACAAGGCTGCTTACAAGGCACGCGTAGCCAAGGCCGATGCCGACTATGAAGTCGCCAAGGAGAAGTGCGATGACCTGAGCGGTAACGCCAAGGACGTGTGCGTGAAGGATGCCAAGGCCGCCCATGTGAGCGCCAAGGAAAACGCCAAGGTGGCCCGCGCCGTTGCCAAGCCCGCCGACAACACTGCAGCCAAGCAGGCTGACGTGGCAGAGGCCCGCAAGGACGCTGCCGCCGAAAAGAACGAAGCCAACTACAAGGCCGCCAAGGAACGCTGCGATGCCCTGAGCGGTGACGTCAAGTCCAAGTGCGTGGACGACGCCAAGCGCGTGCACGGCCAAAACTGAAAGCGCCACTGACCGTGGGGCAGGTGGCCGCAGCGCTGCCTGCCCGCCCCAGCCACCGGGGTGAAATTGTTACGGGAGCCTGCCAATGGCAGGCCCCCTGATGTGCGTCAAAACCCCAGCCCGTGTTCTGCCTAAGCTGCCGCCTTTTGTCACCAACGAGGAAGAACAATGGCTGCACTGGAATGGTCTGACGCGCTGGCGCTGGATTTGCCCCTGATGGACGACACCCACCGCGAATTCGTGGATCTGCTGGCCCAGGTGGAGCAGGCCGACGACGCGACCGTGGTGCAACGCTGGCAGGAACTGGTGGACCACACCGAGCACCACTTCGGTCAGGAAGACGCCTGGATGGTGGCCACCCGCTTTGCTTCCGGCAACTGCCACACCACGCAGCACAAGGTGGTGCTGCAGGTGATGCGCGAAGGCATCGTGCGGGCCGAGCAGGGCGACCTGCAGCCGATCCGCATCATGACGGGCGAGCTGGCCCAGTGGTTCCCCCAGCATGCGCAGATGATGGACGCCTCGCTGGCCCTGCACCTGCGCCGCGTGGGTTTTGACCCGGCCACCGGCGTGGTGCATGCCCCTGATGCATTGCCCGCCGAACTCATCCAGGGCTGCGGCAGCACCCACAGCTGCGTGGATCACCCCGAAAAAGAGCCCGCCGAGGCCGCCTGAGTTTCTTTGGATGCTATTTAAGGTATAGCTGCTGGCGCTTATTACACAAGCGCTGTAGCCCTAAGAGCGGCTAACAAAACTCAGCGAAGCGGTTCTGGCTAGGCGCCGCGTCGCAGGCAGTACGCGTAGTACGACAAGACGCGGCAACGACGCCAGAAGAGTTTTGTTAGCCGCTCTAAAACACCTCTAAACGCTTTCAGCGCCTTAGCGGCAGCAGCATGGCCGCCATCCACCACGACAGATCGCGCAGCGCCCGCCGCAAGGGGGCCGTGGCCGGGCGGCGATAGGCGCTGCGCAGCAAGGCCTGTTTGGCGGTGTTCAGCGCCCGCCGGTCTTGGGCTTGCAGCGCGTGCAGCAGCCGCTGGCGGTGGCGCTCCAGCCGCTGCGCCTCGGTTTCCGTCAGGCCCGCGCAGGCTGGTGCGGGCGGGGCCAGGCTAGCGGCTTCGTTCATGGCGCTTCCTTGGGCGCGGCAGCGGGCATGGCCGGTGGCGTGCTGCGCTGTGCAGGCGTCAGCCCATACCAGTTCACCTTGCGGGTCAGCACCATCACCGCAGTCAGCACCAGGAACAGCGCCACCGAGCCCACGGCCAGCGCCGTTTGCTCGAGCTGCAGCAGCACGTACAGCAGGCCATACAGCAGGCCAATGCCCAGGCCCAGCGGCAGCCCCCGCGCCAGCCCGCCCAGCATGTGGCTGGCGTAGTAGCCCAGCAGCAGCACACAGGCGGTGGCCGCAGCCAGGTACGACCAGCCAAAGGGCAGGTGCTCGGACAAGCTCACCAGCAGCAGGAAAAAGCTGCACAGCGCCGCGCCCACCAGCAGGTACTGCACCGGGTGCACGCGCAGCCTTTTCGTCGCCGCGCCGTCCCAAGACGAAAAAGCGGCCCCCTCGGGGGGCAGCGACCCGCGCAGCGGTGGAGCGTGGGGGCCATTTCCCATCAGCTCAAACAGGCCCACGGCCACAAAGGTCAGGGCGATGAACAGCAGGCCGTATTTGGTGGCGCGGTCTGCCAGGGTGTAGGGGTTCACCGGGTCCACAAAGGCCACGCCAAAGCTGTCGGCGCAGTCGCGCGGTGTGGTGCCTGCGGGGGCGTACTCGGTGGGGGCATCGTCGTAGCTGCCTGCGCAAATGCGGCGGCCGGCCTGCACATCCTGCTGCGCCGTGGTGGCCAGCGATGACAGGCGCCACTGGGCCGTGAAGCCCTCTGGCCCCCAGGTGCGCTCCGACGGCAGGAACCGCCCGTTGAACGAGGGGTGGGGCCAGCTGCCCGTCATCTTCACATCGGTGTTGCCGCCCAGGGGCACGATGGACAGGCGCTCGGTGCCCACCAATTCCAGGTCCAGCGCCAGCGTCAGGGGCTCGGCCTGGCCGCGCACGCCTTCAGGCAGCACCGCGTGCAGCCCCCGGCTGTAGGTGGGGTGGAAGGTGCCGGGCTTGAGGGCCAGGGCCTGTTCGCCCAGCGACACCTGCGCCGTGCGAATGCCCCGCGCATCGCCCACGGCCACCATCACGATGGGCGCACCGCACTGCAGGCGCGAGCCCTTGACGGTGCTGTGCGCCTGCAGGCTGGCCAACCCGGCCCACTGCGCGGTGAGGTGCGTCTTGAGGTTGAAGGTGTTGACCTTGTGCAGGCCCCGTGCGCGCTCTTCCATGCCCACGCTGGATCGCACCTGCAGCTGCTCGGGCATGGCGGTGAGCAGAAATTCGCGCCGCTGCTCGGTGGTGCGGCGCTCCTCGCCCTTGCCGGTCTCAGCGTCCCAGCTTTCCACGCAGGCGCTGTGGATCATCGGGCCCATCAGCGTTTGCGGGCCGGCCAGGCTGTCGGCCACGCTCTGGGCCGTGAGTGTGCGGTAGCGCTGGCGGTCGCGCACCACGTCTTCAATCTGCGCCAGGCCGATGAGCAGAAGCACGAATACGGCGCCCAGCGCGGCCAGTTTGGTGATCAGCGGGTGTTTCAAAAGACTCCTCCTTGGGTTGAATGTGGAGCGAGTTTTTGGCCCGTGCGTGAGGTGCCCATGAAGTTTGTGAAGCGGGCGTGAAGTGGTGAACGCACGTGGCTCAGCCACGGCAGCACGCGCTGTGTGCAGCGGTGTTGGCCTACCGCCCGCCGTGGCGGTGGCTGACGCCAAACCGTCATACAGCCGCGATAGCCTTCGCTGGCAACCAACCACCGCCAAAGGTGCCCCATGTTTTCCAAACTGTTCGGCTGGACCCATTTGTTTGACGCTCTGCTGGATGACCTGTTCGACGAGCGTCGATGGGGGCTCGATCTGCCCCGGCAAGATTGCCTGGGCACCGAGGAATGCTTGGCCCTGGCCGCGCAAGACGGCGTTTGAGCCCAGCGCCTGAGTGGGCGCGCAGCGGCGGCGCTCAGCGCCCCAGGTTCAGCGTGACGCGCAGGCCCGGCGCCGTGTTGCGCACCTGCATTTGCCCGCCGTGCAGCACCATCACCCGCTGCACAATCGCCAGCCCCAGGCCCGAGCCACTGCGCTCGCCACCCGGCCGCGCAGTGGTGAAGAAGCGCTCGCCCAGGCGCGGCAGCGCGTAGTCGGGCACGCCGGGGCCGGTGTCCTGCACGGCCACCGTGGCCCCGTCCAGCTCCACCCGCACCGTGCCGCCTGCGGGTGCAAAGTCAATTGCGTTGTCCAGCAGGTTGCCAATCGCCAGGGTGATGAGCTCTGCCTCCCACGGCCCGCTGTGGCCCTGGCCGGTGAGCTCTAGCGTCACGCCGCGCTGTGCTGCGCGGCCCTGCGTGTGGGCGATGGCGGCGGCGGCGCAATCGTGCAGGGCCACGGGGGCGTTGCCCTCGGCGTGCTGGCGCTGCTCCAGCTTGCTCAGCTCAAGCAGCCGGTCAATCAGCCGCTGCAGGCGTTCGCTTTGCTGCACCACCTGCGTCGCAAATTCAGCGCGGTCTGCGGCGGGCAAGTCGTCCTGCAGCAACTCGCCCGCGCCGCGAATGGCAGCCACGGGGCTTTTAAGTTCGTGCGTGAGGGCGCGCACGTAGCCTTCGATGTAGTCGCGCCCTTCCAGCCGCACGCGCATGCGGTCCATGGCGCGTGCCAGGTCGCCCAGTTCGCCGGGCACCTGGGGCACGGCCAGGGGCTGGGCGGGCAGGGTGCCGTGTTCGCTGTCGGCCGGGCCTTGCACGCTCAGGGCGTAGTCGCGCAGGCGGCGCACGTTCCACACCATCCACAGCGTCACGCCCACACCCACGGCGGCTGACAAGGCCAGCAGCAGCAAGCCGCCCATGAATACCTTGCGCTCGGCCCGGTCGATAAAGCGCTGCACCGTGCGCGTGGGCTTGGCCACCGTCAGCACCCCGGCAATGCGCTCGTCCACGTAGATGGGCGCAGCCACATGCATCACGCCGCTGGTGTCGTCACCCGCCACCTCGCGGGTGGACCGGGCCCCGTACTCGCCGCGCAGCGTGCGCGCCACATCGCGCCACTGTGAATAGTCGGCGCCCACCGCCTGGTTTTCTGAATCGAACAGCACGCGGCCTTGGTGGTCGGTCACGTACACGCGAAAGTCCAGCGACTGTTTGGAAAACCCCCAGATGCCCGCATCAATGGGCCGCGTAGCGTAGTGCCGCACCCGCTGGGCAAAGCGGCTTTGGCTGGCATCGCGCGCCAGCTGCCCGCTGGCCAGATCGTCGCTGGCCACCTCGGCCAGCAGGTTGGCCGTGTCCACCATCATGTCTTCCATCACCTCGCGCACGCTGGGCTTGATCTCGGCCATGAACACGCGCAGCACGAAGAACGCGGCAATGCCGTTGATGAGGAAGAAGGCGAACAGCAGGCGGATGCCCAGGCGCATGGGTGCACAGCCCTTCAATCAAAAATGATAGCTGCTGGCGCTTGCTGAATAAGCGCTGGCGGCTGATTTGGCTTTAAACATCAAGACAGTAGCCCATGCCCCGGTGGGTGCTGATGTACTCGCGCCCGGCATCCACCTCGCGCAGCTTGGCGCGCAGGGTTTTGATGTGCGTGTCCACCGTGCGGTCGGTGCTCTCGCTGTCGTCGCCCCAGGCGGCGGCCAGCAGGGCGTCGCGCGAATGGATGCGGCCTGCGCCGCGCAGCAGGTGCGACAGCAGACGGTATTCGCGCCGCGTGAGCGGCAGGGCCTGGCCGTGCAGGGTGATGCGCTGGCCGGTTTCGTCGTCTACAAAAGGCGTGGCGGCCACGGCGGCGGGCGCAGGCATGGCGGCGCGGCGCAGCAGGGCCTTGATGCGGGCGGCCAGCTCGCGCGGGCTGAAGGGCTTGGCCAGGTAGTCGTCGGCGCCCAGCTCCAGGCCCAGCACGCGGTCCAGCTCCTCGCCCCGGGCGCTGAGCATCAGCACCGGCGTGGCCTGGCGCAGCCGCAGGGCCGCAGCGGCTTGCCCGTGGCGCACGTCGCGCAGCAGGTCCAGTCCATTGCCATCGGGCAGGCCCACGTCCAGCACCAGCAAGTCAAACGGGTGGCGCTGCATTTGCTGGCGTGCGTCCTGCACCAGCAGGCAGTGCGTCACCTGCAGGCCGTCGCGCTCCAGCGCATAGGCCACGGTGCGGGCGATGGCGGGGTCGTCTTCGAGCAGCAGCAGGCGGGTGGACATGGGCGATCAGCGCGCAATGAGGACCGGGAAAATCTTGCCCAGCCCGTCCGTCATCACCTCCACCGCCAGTGCGGCCAGGATCAGGCCCATCAGCCGCGTCATCACGTTGATGCCGGTCTTGCCCAGCACGCGGGCGATGGGGTCGGCCAGCGAGAAGCACACGGCCGTGGCCAGGGCAATGACCACGCCGTAGCCCACCAGCGCGGCGTGCTGCCAGAAGGTCTGGGCGCGGTCGGCATAAATCACCACGGTGGACATGCTGGCCGGGCCGGTGAGCAGCGGAATGGTGAGCGGCACCACCGCAATGCTGCTGCCTGCGGCGGCTTTTTCGGCGCCTTCTTCGTATTCATTGGTGCTGGGCTTAGCCTCGGCGGGCTGGGCGTTGAGCATGTTCATCGCGCTGATGAGCAGCAGCATGCCGCCGCCCACCTGAAAGCTCTGCAGCGAGATGTTGAAGAACTCCAGAATCTGCAACCCCAGCAGCGCACAGGCCGCAATCACGCAGAACGACGCAAACGCCGCCGTGCGGATGGTGCTGCGCCGCTGCGCCGCCGAAAAGCCCTGCGTGTAGTGGATGAAGAACGGCACGATGGCCAGCGGGTTGACGATGGCCAGCAGGGTGATGAGCGGTTTGAGATCCATCAGCGGTCTCCGAAAACAAAAAAGGATGAAAGCAAAGGGCGGCAGCGCAGGGCGACAGCATGCACCGTGCCAAGGCCGAGCCCGGTGCTGGTGTTTACGCCAAGGTGGTCCATGGAATGCCGTCTGCTGCAAGAATGGCGCATTGGAACAGTTTTCAGGAGCAAACACATGGGTCAATTTGTCGATTTGAAATCTGCCGACGGTTTTGTGCTGCCCGCCTGGGTGGCGGAGCCCGACACCACGCCCCGGGGCGCGGTGGTGGTGCTGCAAGAGATTTTCGGGGTGAACTCCCACATCCGCGCGGTGGCCGACCGCTTTGCCGCGCGCGGCTACCTGGCCGTGGCACCCGCCACGTTCCACCGCGTCAAGCCCGGTGTGGAGCTGGGCTACACCGCCGACGACATGCAGGCCGGCATGGAGCTGAAAGCCGCTGTGGAGGCGCTGCCCGCCCCCGGTGTGATGCCCGACATCCAGGCCGCCATTGACTACGCCGCCCAGCGCAGCGGCCGCAAGGTGGGCATTGTGGGCTTTTGCTGGGGTGGGCTGCTGACATGGCGCGCTGCGTGCACGCTCACCGGCCTGTCGGCGGCCGTGCCTTACTACGGCGGCGGTATGACAACCCCTGAGGAAGCCGCCCGCCAGCCCAAGGTGCCCGTGCTGGCCCACTTTGGTGAGCGCGACCACTGGATTCCGCTGGATAGCGTGCAGGCCTTTGACCGCGCCCAGCCCGGCGTGGAAGTGCATGTGTACCAGGCTGACCACGGCTTCAACTGTGACCAGCGCGGCAGCTACGACGAGGCTGCCGCCCTGGCTGCCCGCGACCGCACGCTGGCGTTTTTCGACAAGCACCTGGGCTGATCGCCCGTAGCATGGCCCGCAGCCTCCGCGCTGCGTGGCTGTGCGCGTCAAAGCACGGTGGGGCATCGCATTCAACTGGGGAAAGCCATGGCCAGCTGCATTGCAAAATTCAAGCCTTTTAGGCCTCTGGCGCTTTTACAACAAGCGCTGGCAGCTATTTATTTGATAGCGATTGCCAGCGTAGCCCAGGCGGCCGACTACACAGGCCCCCTGTTCGACGCCCACCTGCACTACAACGAAGAAGCCTGGAACGGCACCGCAGGCCCCCATCCGCCTGCCGATGTGCTCGCGCGCATGCAGACCAGCGGGGTGCGGGCCATCGTCGCCAATTCGCGGCCCAATGCGGGCTCGCTGGCGCTGGCGGCCCTGCCGCAGATGCGCGAGGCAGGCATTGGGGTGGTGCCTTTTGTTCGTCTTTATCGCAATCGGGCTGAGGGCCTGTTCACCCTATTTTTGCCAGATGCGTTGCGATCCCCAAGGGCCAGGCGCTAGGCGCCAAGTGCAGCTGGGGCGCCGCCCCAGCGAGACTTGGCAACGCCGCGAATGGCCCTTGGGGGCGCAACCCGAAGGGAACGAGGCCAAAGCCACGCCACTCGTCGTTGCACTCCTAGCCAAGGCCCCGGCCTTGGCGTCGTCACGCGCCTAGATTGGCGTGGCTATGGCCTCGTTCGCACTGGCAAAAATAGGGTGAACAGGCCCTTACACCGGCTGGCCGCGCGACGAATCCATTTATGACATGGTGCTGGCCGAGCTGGAGCGCGGCACCGCAGCGGGCCCGTACCGTGGCATTGGCGAATTCCACCTGTACGACAGTGCCGACGCCAACGGCCCGGTAGCCCGCAAGCTGATGCAACTGGCCGAGCTGCGCCGCCTGGTGGTGCTGGCCCATGTGGACGATGTGGCGATTGACCTGCTGATGGCGCACACCGCCAGCCAGGGCCAGTCGGTGCGCCTCATCTGGGCCCACACGGGCATTGGCGGCGTGCCGGTTGCGCGGGTCGATGCGCTGCTGGCCCGCTACCCTGGGCTGGTGGGCGAGCTGTCGTACCGCCCCGGGCTGGTGTGCGACGGTGGGCAGCTGTGCCCCGAGTGGCGCGACCTGCTGCTCAAGCACCCCACCCGTTTTGTGATCGGCTCAGACACCTGGGTCAACCAGCGCTGGCAACACTACGAGGCGCAGATGCGGGACTACCGCACCTGGCTGGGTGGCCTGCCTGCCGATGTGGCCCAGCGCGTGGCCTGGGGCAATGCAGCGGCGTTGCTGGGGGTGTCTGTCGTCAGCCCAGACCGCAAGAACTGAGTGCAGCGGCCGCAGCGTCCGCTCAGGCCGCTGCAAGCCGTGGCTGATCGTGCCCCATCGCAGGGCGGTGCAGCGGCGCTGCGGTGTCAGCCACCTTGAAGGTGGACGCAGCTTGCGCCAGCCGATAGGCCTGCTCCCGCAGGCTTTGCGCGGCAGCGGCAGACTCTTCCACCAGCGCGGCGTTTTGCTGGGTGGCCTGGTCGAGCTGGGCGATGGCGTCGTTCACCAGGGCAATGCCGTCAGATTGCTCGCGGGCGCTGGCGGCGATGTGCGCTATCACCTCCGTCACCCTTTGCACCGAACTCACGATGTTCTGCATGGCGGCCCCGGCGTTGTGCACAAGCTGCGTGCCTTGGCCCACCTTCTCCACGCTGCTGGAGATCAGACCCTTGATTTCCTTGGCCGCCTCGGCGCTGCGTTGGGCCAAGCTGCGCACTTCGCCAGCCACCACGGCAAAGCCACGGCCCTGTTCACCGGCGCGGGCGGCTTCCACGGCAGCGTTCAGCGCCAGGATATTGGTCTGGAAGGCGATGCCATCGATGGTGCCGATGATGTCCGCAATGCGGCGCGAGCTGGTGTGGATGTCTTCCATCGTCTCCACCACCTGGGCCACGATGCTGCCACCTTGCGATGCCACTTCAGCCGCAGAGGAAGCCAGCGTGCTGGCGGTGCGGGCGGCCTCTGCCGACTGTTGCACGGTGGCCGTGAACTGCTCCATGGACGACGCTGTCTGCTGCAGGTTGGCGGCCGTGTGTTCGGTGCGCGACGACAAGTCTTGCGTGCCCCCGGCAATCTGGTCGCTGGCGCTGGCAATCTGGTCGCCCGCACTGCGGATCTGTCCGATCACCGAGGCCAGCGAGTGCTGCATGTCTGCCAGGGCGCGCAGCAACTGACCGGCTTCGTCGCTGCGGGTGCTGACCACCTCGGTGGTCAGGTCGCCATGGGCAATGGTGTCGGCTACAGCCACTGAATAGCTCAGCGGCAGGGTGATGCTGCGCGTGATGGTGACGGCCAGCACCATGCCCAACCCGATGGTAATGGCGCCCAACGCGATCAGCCAGTAGCGGGCCTTGTCGTTCGCGGCCTTGATGGGCGCGGCAGATTCGTCCAGTGCCTTGCGCTGCATTTCCATCAGCGCTTCCACGCGGGTCATGTACTGCTTGGCTGAAGGAACGAAGCGCGATTCCAGCAGTGCATCGGCCTGTTCACTGTGCCCGTCGCGGCGCAGGCGGATCACTTCGTCGCGGGCTTCGGTGTAGGTGCGGCGCAGCGCGCTGATGTCGCTGAACAGTGCGCGCTCCGCGTCGGTCTGCATCAAGCCTTCGACTTTTTTCTGAATGTCGGTGGTGGTGCTGGCTGAGAGCTTCTGCTCTTCTGCAAAATAGGTCGACAAGGACGCATCGCTGCTTTTGGCAATGGCCGTGGTGCGGCGTACGGCCGTGTGGATCAGGCGGTACCAGTCGCTGATGAGGCGTTCCTTGGCCAGCGGTTGTTCGATCACGGCTTGGGTGGACACGGAGGCGGTGTGCAATTGCCACACTCCCAGCAAGGTGCCCAGCAGCGACAGGGCCAACAGCAAGCCAAAGCCCAGGCAGAGGCGTTTTCCAATGGCGATTTGATTCATGAGGAGGGATTGATTGAAGTGCGCGGTCGAGATTACCCAGCCCCCCCGGGGTGCGGCTTGACGAGCGTCAAGCGTTGTTGCGTTTGTTAACCTTTTGGCACAACGCTGACAATACGGGACGCGTTTGTGTGGGTTGCTGCCACACAAAATTCGGACACCGTGCGGGTAATGCATCGCGTGCCAAATCGCTGGGATTTGTGATCTGGCGGCGGCCCAGCGCTCTCACATGCTGCGCTGGTGAGGGCGGGAGAGCGGCGAGTTGATTTCCACAGCGGGCAGCTGCCTTGCGTGCCGCGTGAGGTGTGGTTGCGCTGGTTCTGTGGTCGCAAAACGGTCGTGGCTTGCGCGTCACAGGTTCCAGCCTGGAGTGTCGATCTACATCGACGCATATGTGTGTCTGTGGCGTCGGGGCTTTACAGGCGAGGGCTTCTAATGGCGCACTTCTTCGGGGGACGCGCTGAAGCTTGCCCGGAGGGCCCTGCAGCCCAAGCAGGACCAGGAGCGGCGAACAATACTCCTCTGGCGTCGTTGTTACGCCTGTCGTACGACTTGCACGCCGCTCTTCGAACAGACGCTTATTGCCGGGTGCGCGAGAGGTATTGCTTGCGCCAGAACAGCGCCACCAACGCCACAGCGATGGCCAGCATGGACGCCACCGCCCACCAGAAGCCATCGGCCTTATGGATGAGCGGAACGAACTCGAAATTCATGCCGAAGATGCCCGCGATCAGGTTCAGCGGCAGGAACACGGCGGTGAGCGCCGTGAGGGTACGCATGATGTCGTTGGTGCGGTTGCTCTGCACCGAAAAGTGCATCTGCACCGCCGTTTCGGTGCTTTGCTCCAGGCGGCGCACGTGGTGCACCACGCGTTCGATGGGTTCCAGCACGTCGCGGCTGCGCACCTTCAGCAGGTCCAGCTCCCGCGCACCGGCGGGTGTATCGGGCGGGGCCCAGGTTTCCAGCGTGTCGATCCAGTCCTGAATGGCACTGCGCTGGTCTTCGCAGATTTCATCTAGGTTGTGCAGCGCCATGCGGGCATCGAGCAGCGAACTCCAGTTCACAAACCGGGCGCGCGGCTTGAGCAGCTCGGTCTGCCAGTGGTCGAGCTGCCGGGTCAGGTCCCGCCGCAAGTCCAGGTAGCCGTCCACCATGGTGTTCACCAGCCGCAGCATCAGGTCGGCCGGGCTGGCAGGCAGGCGTGCGCCCGGCGTGGGCATGCGGCCTTCGCGCGGGTCTGCCGGCGCGGCAGCCAGCAGCCGTGCCGCATAGGCCTCCCGCACGGCGCAGTCGGCCGGGTGCACGGTCAGCAGCACTTGGTCCAGCAGCGCAAAGCCAACGGGGTTGGTGTCGATGCGGCGCAGCACCAGCGGGCCAGACCGCTTGGCCGGGTGGGCGGCGTCGGTGGGCGATGGCTCGTCAGGGGGGGCTGCGTGCGGGGTGGTGGCCAGGCGCCTGAACACCAGCAGGTCGTACTGCGAGGTGTAGTCGTAGCGCGAGGGCAGCTGTGCGTTGAGCAGGTCCGACACATGCAGGTCCACCAGCTGCATGCCGGCGAGCTGTTGCAAGGCGGCCTGCAGGGTGGGCAGCTGTTCCTGGAAGGCGGCACGCGCGCAGGCCAGCCACAGAAAGCCGCTGGCGGGCGGCGCCTCGGGAAGCTCCGACAGTTCGGCCACCCCCGTGGGCTGGATGTGGAAGATGCGCAGCGGCCGTGCGCCCGCTGCGCTGCTGGGTGAAGTGGGCGGTTGCCGCTCTTCCTGCTTCACAAGATTGCTATTATTTTTGAAGCAAACGGGCAACGTCGCGGGCAAAGTAGGTCAGCACGCCATCAGCGCCCGCGCGCTTGAAGGCCAGCAGGCTTTCCATCATCACGGCGTCGTGGTCCAGCCAGCCGTTGGCGGCGGCGGCCTTGATCATGGCGTACTCGCCGCTCACCTGGTAGGCGAAGGTGGGCACGCGGAATTCGTCCTTCACGCGGCGCACGATGTCCAGATACGGCATGCCGGGTTTGACCATCACCATGTCCGCACCTTCGGCAATGTCCAGCGCCACTTCGCGCAGGGCTTCGTCGCTGTTGCCGGGGTCCATCTGGTACACGTTCTTGTCGGCCTTGCCTAAAGCGCCCCGTGTGCCCACCGCGTCGCGGAAGGGGCCGTAGAAGGCACTGGCGTACTTGGCGCTGTAGGCCATGATGCGGGTGTGGATGTGGCCTTGCACTTCCAGCGCCTCGCGGATGGCGCCAATGCGGCCGTCCATCATGTCGCTGGGGGCCACGATGTCCACGCCCGCTTCAGCATGCGTCAGGGCCTGGGCGGTGAGGATTTCCACCGTCTGGTCATTGATGATGTAGCCGGTGTCGTCCAGCACGCCATCCTGGCCGTGGCTGGTGTAGGGGTCCAGCGCCACATCGGTCATCACGCCGAGCTGTGGGAATTCCTTCTTCAGCGCCCGCACCACGCGCGGGATCAGGCCATCGGGGTTGCGTGCTTCCTGGCCGTCGGGCGTCTTGAGCGCGGGGTCAATGGCCGGGAACAGCGCCATCACCGGAATGCCCAGCTTCACGCAATCTGCCGCCACCGGCAGCAGCAAGTCCAGGCTCAGGCGCTCCACGCCGGGCATGGAGCTCACGGCTTCGCTGCGCTGCATTCCCTCATGCACAAACACGGGGTAGATCAGGTCGTTGACCGACACCGCATGCTCACGCACCAGGCGGCGCGTGAAGGCGTCACGGCGCAGGCGGCGGGGGCGGTTCTGGGGGAAGGGGGCAGAAGTAGGGAGGTGCATGGCGAAAATTGTGCCCTATCTCCTGGGCAAGGGCCTGATCTGGATCTGCAAGCGCGAAATAGGCGCGTAGAAAGCCCCTTGGATTGGAGCAACTAATTGCGAGGGCTTGTAACTTTCTGTACTTAATGCTAAATTTGATTTCGGGCAGCCCTCTGCCTCCCGCTTTTTCCTCCCTGAGCGGGGCTCACTGGATGCTCCACGCATTCAGGGGCTTCTCAGCCCGGCCTTTGTGCCGGGCTTTTTTTAGCCCGGGCAGCTTTGAAAAAAGGGGCAAAGCGACGCTCTGGCGCCGAGGGGCGAGCGGGACGCTTAAACTGCCCGCATGCTCTGGATAAAAGCCTTTCACATCGTCTTCGTGGCCAGCTGGTTCGCCGGTCTGTTCTATCTGCCACGCATCTTTGTCAATTTGGCCATGGTGGCGCCCGACTCGGTGGCAGAGCGTGAGCGCTTGCTACTGATGGCGCGCAAGCTGCTGCGGTTCACCACCATCCTGGCGGTGCCCGCCTTGGCGCTAGGGCTGTGGCTGTGGCTGGGGTACGGCATTGGCCTGCAAGGCCCGGGCAATGGGTGGATGCACGCCAAACTCACCATCGTTTTGCTGGTGGTGGGCTACCACTACGCCTGCGGCGTGCTGCTGCGCAAGCTGGCCAACGGCCAAAGCCAGCGCAGCCATGTGTGGTTTCGCTGGTTCAATGAAGCACCCGTGGTGCTGCTGCTGATTGCGGTGGTGCTGGTGGTCGTCAAACCCTTCTGACAGGGACGGAGGCCTGCGCCGTTGCACAAGACCTCCGCCTGGCCTTTGGCGGCTATTTATGCGGTTTTGATCGTTTTTGCCAGTCTGTTCCCTTTTTCAGGCTGGCGCGCCCAGGGGCTGGAGCCCTGGATGTTTCTGGCGGCGCCGCTGCCACCGCCTTATTGGACGGGCTTTGACGTCACGTCCAACCTGATCGGATATGCCCCCCTGGGCTTCTTGCTGGCCCTGGCCTTGCTGCGCACGGGCTGGACGCGCGGCGCCGTGTGGTGGGCCGCGCTGGCGGGTTCGCTGCTGTCGCTGGCCATGGAGTTTTTACAGATCTACCTGCCGCGGCGTGTCCCTTCCAATCTCGATCTGGTGCTGAATGCTGCGGGCACATGGCTGGGCGCCTTGCTGGCGGCGCTGTTGGAGCGCTGGGGGGCCATCGACCGTTGGAGTCTGTTCCGGGGCCGCTGGTTTGTGCCGGATGCGCGCGGGGCGCTGGTGCTGATGGCCTTGTGGCCTGCTGCGTTGTTGTTCCCCGCTGCCGTGCCGTTTGGCCTTGGGCAGGTGCTGGAGCGGCTGGAGGCGGCGATTGAGCAGGCGCTGCAAGACACCCCCTTCATCGACTGGATGCCCATGCGCGAGACCGTGCTGGAGCCGCTGTCGCCCGGCGGTGAAGCGCTGTGCGTGATGCTGGGCTTGCTGGTGCCCAGCCTGCTGGGCTATTGCGTCATCCGCCATGTGGGGCGGCGGGCGGTGTTTGCCACGGGGGTGCTGGTGATCGGGGTGGCGGTGACGGCACTGTCTGCGGCGCTGAGCTGGGGCCCCGCGCACGCCTGGGGCTGGCTGGACGAGCCCGTGCGCGTGGGTGTGTGGGCGGCCGCGGGCATGGCGGTGCTGTTGCTCATGCTGCCGCGCCGGGCCAGCGCGGCCGTGCTGCTGGTGGCACTGGTGTGGCACCTGGCCTTGCTGAACCAGGCGCCGACCAACGTTTATTTTGCGCAGACCCTGATGCAATGGGAGCAGGGGCGCTTCATCCGTTTCTATGGCCTGGGCCAGTGGCTGGGCTGGCTCTGGCCTTATGTGGCGCTGCTGTATGTGCTGGTACGCGTCTCGCGCAAAGACGCCCATCCCTAAAATACCCCCATGAGCGAACCCACCCAACCCACTTCCGCCGCGCCGGGCTATTACCAGCGCCACATCTTCTTCTGCCTGAACGAGCGCACCAACGGCGAAGACAGCTGTGCCCATCACAACGCCCAGGCTGGGTTTGACCATTGCAAGGCGAAGGTGAAAGCCGCTGGTCTGGCGGGCACCGGCAAAGTGCGTGTGAACAAGGCGGGTTGCCTGGACCGCTGCGCCGCAGGCCCCGTGGCCGTGGTCTACCCTGAAGGCACCTGGTACACCTTTGTGGACACCAGCGACATCGACGAGATCGTGGAATCGCACCTGAAAAACGGCCAGGTGGTGGAGCGCCTGCTGGTGCCACCTGAGCTGGGGCGCTGATTGGTTTTTTGATAATAATGGCATGTAGCGCTTGATGCATAAGCGCGAGCAGCTATTAAAAACATAGCAAACGTGAATTCACAGACAGAACGACTGACGCTGCAAGGCCCCGCCGGTGCCATCGAAGTGGCCCGCGACGCGGCCAGCGTGCCCGATGGCGGCACGCCTCGGGGTGTGGCGGTGATTGCCCACCCCCACCCCCTGTTCGGCGGCACCATGGACAACAAGGTGGTGCAAACCTTGGCCCGTGCCTTTGTGCAATGCGGCTGGACGGCGGTGCGCTTCAACTTTCGCGGCGTGGGTGCCACCCAGGGCGTGCACGACGAAGGCCGGGGCGAGCTGCAAGACCTGCTGGCCGTGGTGGAGCAGGTGGCCCCCGCGGGCGAAGGCGCGCAACCGCTGGCCCTGGCGGGTTTCTCGTTTGGGGCGTTCGTCACCAGCCACGCGCTGGCCACACTGTGGCCCCAGCGGCACATTGACCGCGCCGTGCTGGTGGGCACGGCTGCCAGCCGCTTCACCGTGGCCCCGGTGCCACCCGAGGCCCATCTGCGCACGCTGGTGGTGCACGGCGAGCAAGACGACACCGTGGCCTTGTCCGCGGTGATGGACTGGGCGCGCCCCCAGACACTCCCTGTGACAGTCGTGCCCGGAGGCGGGCATTTCTTTCACGGACAATTGCCGCTGCTCAAAAACTTGGTGGTCAGGCACCTGCAGTCGGCCCTCTAAAAAGAGATCGGCCGCGCTGGCGGAACCTCCGTGCGCCGGCTGACTCTGCCCAAAACCTTTTGCAGCAGCGCGTGCTGCTGCATCGATCCTACTTCTCCATCCTCTCAGCCGTTGGCTGCATCTCTGAACGCTCCATGAAACGAATCCTGCCCGCCCTGCGATCCCTGGCCTTTTTTGCTGCTGTTGCCCCCGCCGCTTTTGGTGCCCTGGCGCAGCAGGTGCCCCAACCCCCGGAAATCGCAGCCCGTACTTACATGCTGGTGGATGTGACCGCCAACCAGGTGCTGGCGGCCAAGGACATCGACGCGCCGGTGGAGCAGGCATCGCTGACCAAGCTGATGACGGGCTACCTGGTGTTTGACGCGCTGCGTGCCAAGAAAGTGACGCTGGACCAGAAGCTGCCCGTGAGTGTGCGCGCCTGGAAGATGCCCGGCTCGCGCATGTTCATCGACCCCAAGATGCAGGTGTCGGTGGACGACCTGCTCAAGGGCATGATCGTCCAGTCGGGCAACGACGCCACCGTGGCGCTGGCCGAGGGCGTGGGCGGCACGTATGAAAACTTCGTCAAGCTGATGAACGACCAGGCCAAGGCCCTGGGCATGAATGGCACCAGCTACAAAAACCCCGAAGGCCTGACCGAGCCCGGCCACGTCACCACCGCGCGCGACCTGAGCGTGCTGGCCAGCCGGTTGATGAAAGACTTCCCGGAGTACATGCACTACTACTCCACCAAGCAGTACAGCTACCCCGGCACGCCACCTTCGAATGGCACCAATCGCAACATGCTGCTCTTCCGCGATCCCACGGTGGACGGCCTCAAGACGGGTCACACCGCAGCGGCTGGCTACTGCCTGGTCGCCACCGCCAAGCGCGATTTCCCCAACGTGGGCCAGCGCCGCCTGCTGTCCATCGTTCTGGGCACGGCCAGCGAGAATGCGCGCGCCAACGAAAGCCAGAAGCTGTTGAACTGGGGCTACACCGCCTTCGATGCCGTCAAACTCTTTGAAGCCAACACCCCCGTGGCCACGCCAGCCCTCTGGAAGGGCGCTGAGAACGTTCTGAAGATCGGCCGTCCCGAAGCCATCGTGGTGACGGTGCCCTCGGGCAGTGCTGGCAAGATCAAGACAGAAATCTCGCGCCCAGACCCCCTGGTGGCTCCATACACCAAGGGCCAGGCTGTTGGCTCTTTGAAGGTGGCGCTGGGTGAGCAGACCTTGGCCGAAGTGCCTCTGGTTGCGCTGGAGGGGGTCGAGCAGGCAGGCTTCCTGGGCCGCGCCTGGGACGCCATCCGCCTGTGGATCAAGTGACCCCACAGTCGCATTGGCCAAGGAGCAAGCGCATGGCGCAGCGCCCAAACTGCGCCACGCTTGCCTCTTGTGCACTAGCCTGATACATTAGAAGGCTTTTCGGAATTTCCGAAGGGATTCACGTTTTCGCTTTCACGAAGCAAATTCACGTTTAGGGACGTATTTCATGCCAACCATTAATCAATTGGTCCGTCAGGGGCGCGAGGTCGAAAAGACCAAGTCCAAGAGCCCTGCGATGGAAAACTCTCCACAGCGCCGTGGCGTGTGCACTCGCGTGTACACCACGACGCCTAAGAAGCCTAACTCCGCTCTGCGTAAGGTCGCCAAGGTGCGCCTGACCAACGGTTTTGAGGTGATCTCCTACATCGGCGGTGAAGGCCACAACCTGCAAGAACACAGCGTGGTGCTGGTTCGCGGCGGTCGTGTCAAGGACTTGCCAGGTGTGCGTTACCACATCGTGCGTGGTTCGCTGGACTTGCAAGGCGTGAAAGACCGCAAGCAAGCCCGCTCCAAGTACGGCGCGAAGAAGCCAAAGGCCAAGTAAGCCCTGGCCCTTTCGGTCTGAAGAATTTTCGGTGCTGTTTTTCCGCGTGGCGCGGAGATGCAGCGTAGTGACCCCAAACGCAGGTGTTCTGCGCGGGTCGAGTAAGTGGGAGTCCTTCATTGGCTCTCGCGGTGTCTGAAAAGATGCCAACTGAAGCAAAGATAGAGGTAAAAAATGCCACGTCGTCGCGAAGTCCCCAAACGTGAAATCCTGCCGGATCCAAAGTTCGGTAATGTTGAGCTGTCCAAATTCATGAACGTGATCATGGAAGGCGGCAAAAAGGCGGTTGCAGAACGCATCATTTACGGTGCCCTGGAGCTGATCGAGAAGAAGCACCCCGATAAGGATCCTCTGGAAGCCTTCACCGTTGCCATCAACAACGTGAAGCCCATGGTGGAAGTGAAGTCCCGCCGCGTCGGCGGTGCCAACTACCAAGTGCCTGTGGAAGTGCGTCCTGTCCGCCGTCTGGCCCTGTCGATGCGCTGGATTAAGGAAGCCGCCCGCAAGCGTGGTGAAAAGTCGATGGCCCAACGTCTGGCCAACGAGCTGCTCGAAGCCACCGAAGGCCGTGGCGGCGCCATGAAGAAGCGTGACGAAGTGCACCGCATGGCCGAAGCCAACAAGGCATTCAGCCACTTCCGCTTCTAAAAAGCGGATTTGTCCTGATATCGGCCCAAGGCTGCTGGCGTATTTGCCTGCAGCCTTGTGTCGATTTCAGGCAGTCACAAAATTGACGGGCTTTCTTGCCAGTATGGCAGCCCGACACCCTCCCCAATACGACCCATCAAGGATCCACCATGGCTCGCAATACCCCCATCGAGCGCTACCGCAATATCGGTATCTCGGCCCACATTGACGCTGGCAAGACCACGACCACCGAACGTATTCTGTTTTACACGGGCGTGAGCCACAAGATTGGCGAAGTGCACGATGGCGCTGCCACCATGGACTGGATGGAGCAAGAGCAAGAGCGTGGTATCACGATCACCTCGGCTGCCACGACCTGCTTCTGGAAGGGTATGGACAACACCTACCCCGAGCACCGCTTCAACATCATCGACACCCCCGGCCACGTGGACTTCACGATTGAAGTGGAGCGTTCCATGCGCGTGCTGGACGGCGCTTGCATGGTGTACTGCGCTGTGGGCGGCGTGCAGCCCCAGTCTGAAACTGTGTGGCGTCAGGCTAACAAGTACAAGGTGCCTCGCCTGGCCTTTGTGAACAAGATGGACCGTACCGGTGCCAACTTCTTCAAGGTCTACGAGCAAATGAAGTTGCGCCTGAAGGCCAACCCCGTGCCCGTGGTGATCCCAATCGGCGCTGAAGACACCTTCACCGGCGTGGTGGACCTGCTGAAGATGAAGGCCATCATCTGGGACGAAGCCTCGCAAGGCATGAAGTTCACCTACCAGGACATCCCTGCTGATCTGGTGGAGTCCGCCAAAGAGTGGCGCGAAAAGATGGTTGAAGCTGCTGCTGAAGCCTCTGAAGACTTGATGAACAAGTACCTGGAAGAAGGTGACTTGAGCGAAGCTGAAATCAAGCAGGGCCTGCGCACCCGTACCATCGCTACGGAAATCCACCCCATGCTGTGCGGCACCGCGTTCAAGAACAAGGGCGTGCAACGCATGCTGGACGCCGTGATCGACTACCTGCCAGCACCTACGGACATCCCTGATGTAGCTGGTACCGATGAAGACGAAAAGCCTGTGACGCGCAAGGCCGACGACAACGAGAAGTTCTCTGCGCTGGCGTTCAAGCTGATGACCGACCCCTTCGTTGGTCAGTTGACTTTCGTGCGCGTGTACTCTGGCGTGCTGACCAAGGGCGATACCGTCTACAACCCTATCAAGGGCAAGAAGGAACGTATCGGCCGTATCGTGCAGATGCATGCTAACGAGCGCCAGGAGGTGGAAGAAATCCGCGCCGGTGACATCGCTGCCTGCGTGGGTCTGAAGGAAGTGACCACCGGCGAAACGCTGTGTGATGTGAATTCGCAGATCATCCTGGAGCGTATGGTGTTCCCTGAACCTGTGATTTCGCAGGCCGTGGAGCCCAAGACCAAGGCTGACCAAGAAAAGATGGGTATCGCTCTGGGTCGTCTGGCCGCAGAAGATCCATCGTTCCGCGTGCGCACCGACGAAGAATCGGGCCAGACCATCATTTCCGGCATGGGCGAGTTGCACCTGGAAATTATTGTGGACCGCATGAAGCGCGAGTTCGGCGTGGAGGCCAACGTGGGCAAGCCTCAAGTGGCTTACCGCGAAACCATCCGCAAGACGGTGGAAGAAGCCGAAGGCAAGTTTGTGCGCCAGTCCGGTGGTAAGGGTCAGTACGGTCACGTCGTGCTCAAGATCGAACCCAACGAAGCCGGCAAGGGCATCGAGTTCGTCGACGCGATCAAGGGCGGTGTGGTTCCTCGCGAATTCATTCCAGCGGTGGAAAAGGGTATCAACGAAGCCGTGACACAAGGTGTGCTGGCTGGCTACCCTGTGGTGGACGTCAAGGTCACGCTGCACTTCGGTTCGTACCACGATGTGGACTCGAACGAACTGGCGTTCAAGATGGCCGCTATCTTCGGCTTCAAGGAAGGCTGCAAGAAGGCCGGTCCAGTCATCCTGGAACCCATGATGTCTGTTGAAGTGGAAACGCCTGAAGACTATGCTGGCAACGTGATGGGCGATTTGTCCAGCCGCCGCGGCATGGTGCAGGGTATGGACGACATCCCGGGCGGTGGCAAGGCCATCCGCGCTGAAGTTCCTCTGTCGGAAATGTTCGGCTACTCGACTACGCTGCGCTCGGCCACACAAGGTCGTGCTACTTACACGATGGAGTTCAAGCACTACTCTGAAGCTCCTCGCAATGTGTCGGAAGCCATCATGGCTTCCCGCGCCAAGTAATGGTGTCTTTGGTCTAACAGCCAAACTGGCTGCTAGCGCTTGTGCTGCAAGCGCTAGCAGCTATCAAATTCATAGTATGTCTGCGATGCGGTGCCGCCCTGTGGCCGGTGCGGGTCGAATCAGCAACCGCATGCAGACGTTAAACCCGGCACCGGCATAGCTCTTTGGAGAAAAAAATGGCAAAAGGTAAGTTTGAACGCACCAAGCCCCACGTCAACGTGGGCACGATCGGTCACGTGGACCATGGCAAGACAA
>NZ_CAXIAK010000029.1:0-38366 GCF_964021665.1 uncultured Acidovorax sp. | reverse complement strand
TGGTTAGCTTTGTGGCTGGTTTGCTGGCGGTGTGGGCGTGGGTCTCCCTGCGGTGATTGGTGTCGCCCACCGGCCTCGGAAGCGCCGTCACCATGGTGAAAGAAGGCTGGCTGCTGTTCACCGAGTACGGTTTTATCAAAGACATCGGCATGACCATCTGGCGCGTGGTCGGTGGCTTCATCCTGGCCGCTGTCATTGCCGTGCCGCTGGGCATCGCGATGGGCGCGTACAAAGGCATTGAGGCGTTCTTTGAGCCCTTCATCTCGTTCTGCCGCTACCTGCCTGCGTCGGCCTTCATCCCCCTGCTGATCTTGTGGGCGGGCATTGGCGAGGCGCAGAAAATCCTCGTCATCTTCATCGGCTCGGTCTTCCAGATCACGCTGATGGTGGCCGTCACCGTGGGCGGTGCGCGGCGCGACTTGGTGGAAGCTGCATACACATTGGGTGCGGGCCACAAGGGCATCGTCACGCGGGTGCTGATCCCCGGCGCGGCGCCCGAGATCGCCGAGACCCTGCGCCTGGTGCTGGGCTGGGCCTGGACCTACGTGATCGTGGCCGAGCTGATCGGCTCGTCGAGCGGCATCGGCCACATGATCACCGACAGCCAGTCGCTGCTCAACACCGGCCAGATCATCTTCGGCATCATCGTCATCGGCCTCATCGGGCTGGTCTCCGACTTCGCCTTCAAGGCGCTCAACCACCATCTGTTTGCCTGGAGTTTTGTGCGATGAGCAGCGTATCCATCCAAGCCGTCTCGCGCACCTTTGAAGGGCACAAGGGCCAGCGCACGCAGGCCCTGCTGCCCGTCGATTTTGAAGTGCGTGACAACGACTTTGTCACCATCCTGGGCCCCTCGGGCTGCGGCAAATCCACGCTGCTGCGCATTGTGGCGGGGCTGGACCACGCCACCAGCGGCCGCGTGTTGCTGGATGGCGTGCCTGTGGAAGGCCCTGGCGCCGACCGGGGCATGGTGTTCCAGAGCTACACGCTGTTCCCCTGGCTCACCATCGAGCAGAACATCCGCTTCGGCCTGCGCGAGCGGGGCATGCTGGAAAGCGCGCAAAAAGAGCGCGCCGCATACTTCATCGCCAAGGTGGGCTTGCGCGGCTTCGAGCAGCACTTTCCCAAGCAGCTGTCGGGCGGCATGCAGCAGCGCACCGCCATTGCGCGCGCCCTGGCCAACGACCCCAAGATTTTGCTGATGGACGAGCCCTTCGGAGCGCTGGACAACCAGACCCGGGTGCTCATGCAAGAGCTGCTGCTGGGCATCTGGGAGGCCGAACGCAAGACGGTGCTCTTCGTCACCCACGACATCGACGAAGCCATCTTCATGGCCAACCGCGTGGCCGTGTTCAGCGCGCGGCCCGGCCGCATCAAGACCGAGCTGGCGGTGGACTTGCCACACCCGCGCCATTACACGATCAAGACCAGCCCCGAGTTCATGGACCTCAAGGCCTGGCTGACCGAGGAGATTCGCGCAGAATCCATGGCTGCCGATTTGCACTGAGATTGCTTCCTATGCCTGCCCGTTCACCACGCCGCTCCGCGGTGCCTATTGCCCCCGCCAACCAACCATCCACGGCCCGCCGCGCTGTCGCTACCAAGGCGCAGCGCGTCGCCCCGGCGTCGGCGTCTGCTGGCGCCGTTGGCAAAGTTAGTCCCAAGGGCGATGCGATGGCGAAAGGGCGGCGTGGTGCAGCGCCCGCGCCGGTAGCAGCGGCCACCTCGGCGATGGCGCTGTACGAGCAGGTGAAGGACTTCATTGCCCGCAAGATCCAGGAGGGCGCCTGGCGCGCGGGGGATCGGCTTCCGTCAGAAAGCGAACTGGTCACCCAGTTCGGTATCTCGCGCATGACGGTGAACCGGGCATTGCGTGAACTGTCCGAGCAGGGCCGCATCGTGCGCGTGGCGGGCGTGGGCAGCTTTGTGGCCGAAGAAAAGCCCCAGTCCACGCTGCTGCAGATTGCCAACCTGGCCAGCGAAATCCGCCAGCGTGGGCACGACTACCGCTGCGATGTGCTCGCGGTGGAGCGTGTATCAGCTTCCTTGGAGGTGGCCGCTGCGCTGGATTTGCGTACGGGCGAGTCAGTGTTCCATTCGCTCTGCGTGCACCGTGAAGATGGCCTGCCAGTGCAACTGGAAGACCGCTACGTCAACCCCCGCCAGGTGCCTCAATTTGCGGTGCAAGACTTTGCGCAACTGCAGCCGTCCGAATACCTGGTGCGCAATGTGCCGTTTGACCAGGTCGAGCATGTGGTCGATGCCGTCATGCCCACCGCAGAACAGGCTGCGCTGCTGGAGATGCCTGCCACCGAGCCCTGTCTGCTGCTCACACGGCGCACCTGGTCGCGTGGCGTTCCCATCACGGTGGTACGTTGCCTGCATCCGGCGTCGCGCTATCGGCTGGGCAGCCGTTTTCGGGCGGATGGGAACCCGGCAGCGGGTTGACTCGCGCCACCAAAACCCATCAGGTTTGACCCCCTTTTCAAATTTAATTTTTTCGCTGATACTGACCTGTATATACAGGATGAGACTTATGACCGCCTCCACATCTTTTGCCTCTTCATTGCCAGCCGCCATCAACCTGGTGCCGGGCTCCGTCAGCCTGGCAGAACTGCGCCGCATCCATGCAGGCGGCGTGACCCTGCAACTCGACAGCAGTGCGCTGGCGGGCATGCAGGCCGCACAGGCCGTGGTGCAGCGCATCGTGGACGAGGACCAGGTGGTCTACGGCATTAACACCGGCTTTGGCAAGCTGGCTAGCACCAAAATTGCCCACGACCGCCTGGCCGAGTTGCAGCGCAACCTTGTGCTGTCGCACAGCGTGGGCACGGGCGATGCGCTGCCCGACGGCGTGGTGCGCCTCATTCTGGCTACCAAGGCGGTGAGCCTGGCGCGCGGCCATTCGGGCATTCGCCCCGCCATCGTCGATGCGCTGCTGGCCTTGGCCAATGCCAATGTGCTGCCGGTGATTCCGGCCAAGGGCTCGGTGGGCGCCTCGGGCGATTTGGCCCCGCTGGCGCACCTGTCGTGCGTGCTGATTGGTGAAGGGCAGGCCAAGGTCGATGGCAAGGTGGTATCGGGTGCCGATGCCATGCGCGCCATCGGGCTCACGCCCTTTGTGCTGGGCCCCAAGGAAGGGCTGGCTTTGCTCAACGGCACGCAGGTGTCTACCGCACTGGCGTTGGCTGGTTTGTTTGGGGCCGAGAACCTGCTGGCCGCAGGCCTGGTGGCGGGCTGCTTGTCGCTCGAAGCCATCAAGGGATCGGTCAAGCCGTTCGATGCCCGCATCCACGAGGCGCGGGGCCAGCTGGGCCAGATCGCTGTGGCGGCTGCGGTGCGCGGGCTGCTGCACGGCAGCGAGATCGACCCATCCCACCCCCACTGCGGCCGGGTGCAAGACCCGTACTCCATCCGCTGCGTGCCGCAGGTGATGGGCGCGTGCCTGGACAACCTGCACCACGCTGCGCGTGTGCTGACCGTCGAGGCCAATGCGGCATCTGACAACCCGCTGGTCTTTGACAACGGCGATGTGATCTCAGGCGGCAACTTCCACGCCGAGCCCGTGGCCTTTGCGGCCGACATCATTGCGCTCGCAGTGGCCGAGATCGGCGCGATCTCTGAGCGCCGTATGGCGCTGCTGCTCGATACGGGCCTGTCAGGCTTGCCTGCATTCCTGATCCGCGACAGCGGCGTGAACTCCGGCTTCATGATCGCCCAGGTCACCGCCGCCGCACTGGCCGCCGAGAACCAATGCCTGGCCCACCCCAGCAGCGTGACCAGCCTGCCCACCTCGGCCAACCAGGAAGACCATGTCTCCATGGCCACCTACGGCGCCCGCCGCCTGGCCGACATGGTGAACAACGCCGCCGTGGTGGTGGGTGTCGAAGCCATGGCTGCTGCGCAGGGCATGGAGTTCGACAGATCGCTGAAAAGCTCCCCACTGATCGAAGCGCAATTCGCCGCCATTCGCCAGCGCGTTGCCTTTTTGGAGCAAGACCGCTACCTGGCCCCGGACATTGACGCCATGCGCGAGTGGGCACTGCAGGCCGATTGGCCCGCACCGCTGCGCGCCTGCCAGCCCAGCCACGCCTGATAGGCATCACCCCTTCTAGCCAAACACCCCAGGAGCCCACCATGAACGCCAACGACGCCATCATCGCCGCAGCAGCTTCCGCCCACGCCGACCCCCGCCACGACGCCAGCCGCGTGATTCGCGCACCGCGCGGCAGCCAGCTCACCTGCAAGAGCTGGCTCACCGAGGCCGCCTACCGCATGATCCAGAACAACCTCGACCCCGAGGTGGCCGAGCGCCCGCAAGACCTGGTGGTGTACGGCGGCATTGGCCGTGCAGCGCGCAACTGGGAGTGCTTTGACCAGATCCTCGCCTCGCTCAAAGACTTGAACGACGACGAAACCCTGCTCATCCAGTCCGGCAAGCCCGTGGGCGTGTTCAAGACCCACGCCAACGCCCCCCGCGTGCTGCTGGCCAACTCCAACCTCGTGCCTAAGTGGGCGAACTGGGAGCACTTCAGCGAGCTGGACCAGAAGGGCCTGTTCATGTACGGCCAGATGACGGCGGGCAGCTGGATCTACATCGGCACGCAGGGCATCGTGCAGGGCACCTACGAAACCTTTGCCGAGGCGGGCCGCAAGCACTACGGCGGCTCGCTCGAAGGCAAGTGGATTCTGACCGCTGGTCTGGGCGGCATGGGTGGCGCGCAGCCGCTGGCCGCCACGTTTGCGGGCGCGGTGTCGCTCAACATCGAATGCCAGCAAAGCAGCATCGACTTCCGTCTGCGCACGCGTTATGTGGACAAGCAGGCGCGCGACATTGACCACGCGTTCGAGCTGATCCAGCAGCACACCGCAGCCAAAGAGGCCGTGTCGATTGCCCTGCTGGGCAACGCCGCAGACATCCTGCCCGAGCTGGTGCGCCGTGCCAAAGCCGGTGGCTTGAAGCCCGACCTAGTGACCGACCAAACCTCCGCCCACGACCTGGTCAACGGCTATTTGCCCGCAGGCTGGACGGTGGCGCAGTGGCGCGCTGCGCAGCAGGATGTGACGCAGCACGAGGTGCTGAAGAAGGCCGCCGCCAAGTCGTGCGCCGTGCATGTGCAGGCCATGCTCGACTTCCAGCACATGGGCATCCCCGTGGTGGACTACGGCAACAACATCCGCCAGGTGGCGTTTGACGAAGGCGTGAAGAACGCGTTTGACTTCCCCGGCTTTGTGCCCGCCTACATCCGCCCGCTGTTCTGCGAGGGCAAGGGCCCGTTCCGCTGGGTGGCGTTGTCGGGCGACCCGGAGGACATCCGCAAGACTGACGCCAAGATCAAGGAACTGTTCCCCGAGAACAAACACGTGCACCGCTGGCTCGACATGGCGGGCGAGCGCATCGCCTTCCAGGGCCTGCCCGCACGCATCTGCTGGCTGGGCCTGGGCGAGCGCCACATCGCGGGCCTGGCCTTCAACGAGATGGTGAAGAACGGTGAGCTCAAAGCCCCCATCGTGATCGGCCGTGACCACCTGGACACCGGCAGCGTGGCCAGCCCCAACCGTGAGACCGAAGGCATGAAGGACGGCACCGACGCCGTGAGCGACTGGCCGCTGCTCAACGCGCTGCTTAACACCGCAGGCGGCGCCACCTGGGTCAGCCTGCACCACGGCGGTGGCGTGGGCATGGGCTACTCGCAGCACTCAGGCATGGTCATCGTGGCCGATGGCACCGATGCGGCGGCGGCACGGCTGGCCAATGTGCTGGTCAACGACTGCGGCAGCGGCGTGATGCGCCATGCCGACGCAGGCTATGAACTGGCCGTTGAGACTGCCAAGAAACAAGGCCTGAAGCTGCCCATGGTTCCTGGAGCGCGCTGATGTCTGCTGACGGCGCTGCGCCGGGCGCAGCCGTGCACTGGTTTGACCTGCGCACGGTGCCTACCACGCCGTGGAAGAACGGCGGTGGTAGCACCCGCGAGCTGGTGTGCTGGCCGCCTGGTGCGGGCACCGATGCCTTTGGCTGGCGCGTGAGCGTGGCCCGCATTGCGGCCACTGGGCCGTTTTCGGCCTTCACGGGGGTGGACCGGCAGATCATGCTGCTCGACGGCGATGGCGTGACGCTGCACGGAGAAGATGCCGTGCTGTGCCACACCCTGCAGCAGCGCTGGCAGCCGTGGGGCTTTGCGGGCGAGCAGCCGCTGGACTGCCGCCTGATTGGCGGGCCATCGACCGACTTCAACCTGATGCTGCGCCGAGGCCAGTGGCAAGGTCACATGCAGATGCTGCACGACACGGGCACCGTAGGCGCCACAGGGGCCGGGCTGTGCATGGTGCTGCAGGGCCAGTGGGCGGTGTTGGGTGGCGATGCGGCGCGTGTGCTGCAAGCTGGGCAGGGCCTGTGGTGGCCCGATGCCATGGGCGCACGGGTGCTGCAGCCCTTGCAGCCGCTGTCGCCCGAGGCGGCCAACCCCCACCCGTTTGCGCCCGATGCGCGGCCTGCGCTGGTGTGGGTCGCTGTGGCGGCTGTGTCAGTGTAGGCAAAGGGGCCTCTAGCGCTTCTCCAATAAGCGCTAGAAGCGATCAATAATGTAGTGAAGGACTGAGCGCCATGTGGGATTGCATTCCTTCCCCATCCGGCCCTGGCCCCAGCGCTGATGGCATCTGGCACGGCCTGCTGCCGGTGCAGGCCCTGATGCAGCCCGATGTGCCTGTGCCGCCCGGCGCCCGCGCCAGCATCGTGGTGCAGCAGGGGCAGATCCAGTGGGTGGGCCCCGATGCGTCAGTGCCAGCCGCTTGGCAGCACTTGCCGCGCAGGCAAGGGGCGGGCGCCTTGGTCACGCCGGGCTTGGTCGATTGCCACACCCATCTGGTGTATGGCGGCCAACGCGCCAACGAATTCGCCATGCGCCTGGCAGGCGCCACCTACGAAGAGGTCGCCAGCGCGGGCGGCGGCATTGTGTCGTCCGTCAAGGCCACGCGTGCGGCGTCGGAAGACGAACTTTTTGCCCAGGCCGCCCCGCGCCTGCAAGCCCTGCTGGCCGAGGGCGTGTGCGCCATCGAGATCAAATCCGGCTACGGCCTGGCGCTGGCGCACGAACGCAAGCAACTGCGCGTGGCGCGCCGCCTGGGCGAGGTGTTTGGGGTGACGGTGCGCACCACCTTTTTGGGCGCGCACGCCTTGCCGCCCGAATACGCAGGGCGCAGCCAGGATTACATCGACCTCGTCTGCAACGACATGCTGCCCGCGCTCGCCGCCGAAGGCCTGGTGGATGCGGTGGATGTGTTCTGCGAGCGCATCGCCTTCACGCTGGCCGAGACCGAGCAGGTCTTCCGGTCTGCGCAAAAGCTCGGCATCCCCGTCAAGCTGCATGCCGAGCAGCTGTCGGACATGGGCGGCGCGGCGCTGGCGGCCCGCTACGGCGCGCTGTCGTGCGACCACATCGAGCATTTGTCGGAGAGTGGCATTGCCGCCATGCAAGCCGCAGGCACCGTGGCCGTGCTGCTGCCGGGCGCCTACTACGCGCTGCGCGACACGCATGTGCCGCCCATCCAGGCGCTGCGCGATGCGGGCGTGCCCATGGCGGTATCGACCGACCACAACCCCGGCACTTCGCCCGCCCTCAGCCTGCTGCTCATGGCCAACATGGCCTGCACGCTGTTCCGCCTGACGGTGCCCGAGGCCTTGGCAGGCATCACCACCCACGCAGCGCGTGCGCTGGGGCTGCAAGATTCGCATGGCCTGATCGCATCCGGCAGACCCGCCAACTTTGTGCTGTGGCCACTGGCCGATGCGGCCGAGCTGGCCTACTGGTTTGGCCACAAGCCCGCCTGCACCATCGTGCGGCAAGGGCGTATTCACGGAGTCCAGCCATGAACCAGCTCTTTGCAGCCGATGCGCTGCTGCCCACGGGCTGGGCGCGCAATGTGCTGATCGCATGGGATGGGGCAGGGCGCATCGCTCAGGTCACCCCCGGCGCCACAGCCCCTGCGGGCGTGCCCACTGCCGCAGGCCCGGTGATCCCCGGCATGCCCAACCTGCATTCGCACGCCTTCCAGCGCGCCTTTGCGGGGCTGACGGAATACCGGGGCCAGGCGGAGGACAGCTTCTGGAGCTGGCGCAACCTCATGTACCGCTTTGCGGCGCGCATCACGCCCGAATCGCTGGAGGCCATTGCGACCTGGCTGTATGTGGAGATGCTGGAGGCGGGCTACACCAGCGTGTGCGAGTTCCACTACGTGCACCACGACCAGGGCGGCACACCCTATGCCGATGACGCCACGCTGTCGCTGGCACTGCTGCGTGCAGCGCAGCGTGCGGGCATCGGCATCACGCTGCTGCCGGTGCTGTACCAGACGAGCGGCTTTGGCGCCAAGCCACCGCGCGCGGACCAAGCACGCTTCATTCGCAGCACGGACAACATGCTCTCATTATTGGAGCGCCTTGCGCCCGCCGCACAAGCGCAAGGGGCTGTTTTGGGTCTGGCTCCGCACTCATTGCGCGCGGTGCCGCCCGACAGTCTGGCGGCTGCCGTGCAGGGCCTCACGGCACTCAATGCGCAGGCGCCCATCCACATCCATATTGCCGAGCAGACGCAGGAGGTGGATGACTGCGTGGCCTGGAGCGGCCAGCGCCCCGTGCAGTGGCTGCTGAACCATGCGCCCGTGGACGAGCGCTGGTGCCTGGTGCATGCCACGCACATGACGCCTCAGGAATACGCTGACGCAGCGCGCACGGGCGCCGTGGCGGGCATCTGCCCCACCACCGAGGCCAACCTGGGTGACGGCATCTTCGACATGCCGCTGTGGCTGCAGCAGGGCGGGCGCTGGGGCGTGGGCTCGGACAGCCATGCCTGCGTGAACGCGGCGGAAGAACTGCTGATGCTCGAATATGGCCAGCGTCTGTCGCTGCGCCAGCGCAATGTGCTGGCCACCGCTGCGCAGCCCGAGGTGGCCACTGCCATGACCTTGCAGGCCGTGCAGGGCGGGGCGCAGGCTGCGGGCCGGGCTATTGGCGGCCTGGCCGTGGGCCAGCAGGCCGATCTGGTGGCGCTGGATGCGCAGCATGTGGCGCTGTGCGATTTGCCCGCACCCAGCATGTTGTCGGCCCATGTATTCGGCAGCCACCGCACCTCGGCCATCGACAGCGTGTGGGTGGCGGGCCAGCAGCGCATTACGGGCGGCCGGCACACGCTGCACGATGCGGCGGCCCATGCGTTTGTAGCAGCGCGCTCGGCCACCATTGCGCCCGATTGAAGCGTCCGATTGAGATTGAATTCATACCCCCGAGCTTGTGATGACCGATACCTCTCCACCTCCTTTTGTCTTTTACCCCGGCACTGCACCGCTGCTGGTGTCCATGCCCCATGCAGGCACCTACGTGCCGCCTGCGCTGGCCGCGCGCTTCACCGATGAGGCCCGCCAGGTGCCCGATACCGACTGGCACATGGAGCGCCTGTATGCGTTTGCCAAAGACATGGGCGCGTCCCTGCTCGTGGCCACGCATTCGCGCTATGTGGTCGACATGAACCGCCCGCCCGATGGCGCCAGCCTGTACCCGGGGCAGAGCGTTACCGGCCTGTGCCCGGTCGATACTTTCGACGACACGCCCATCTACGCAGCAGGCGATGTGCCCGATGAAGCAGAGATTGCTGCGCGCCGCGATGCCATCTGGGCGCCGTACCACGCGCAGCTGCGCGCCGAGCTGGACCGCATCCGCGCCCAGCATGGCGTGGCGGTGCTGTGGGATGCGCACTCCATTCGTTCGGTGTTGCCGCGCTTTTTTGAGGGCAAGCTGCCTGACCTGAATCTGGGCACGGCCGATGGCGCAAGCTGTGACCCGGCGCTGGCGCAAGAACTGCTGCAAATTGCCGAGGCCGCCCCACGCTACACCGCCGTGCTCAATGGCCGCTTCAAGGGCGGCCACATCACTCGCCATTACGGCCAGCCGGGGCTGGGCGTGCATGCGGTGCAACTGGAGATGACGCAATGCAGCTACATGCAGGAATGCCCACCGTTTGACTACCTGCCAGAGCGCGCAGCACAGGTGCAACTACATCTGCAGCGCATGCTGGCGGCAGCCCTGGACTTTGTGCGGGCAAACTGCACTTGAGTGGGTGAACCAAGAAGTGAGCGTGCGGCCGAAGATGTGGTCGCCTGGCCTGCGTGACTTGCGTCAGTTTTCGGGTGGGCGTGTGACTGAGGTTGTGTCCGAGGTGTTACCATTGACTCATCAACCCCTTCGCCCCGAAGGGAGCGGTGGTTGCACCACCCATGCGGAGGGAGCCGCACACCATGCAAGATGCGGCTTATTACCACATGCCTTTATTCAGCCCCGGCGCCTCTGTCCTGATGGGAACGAAGCGCGAAACAGTCAGCTACGTCTTGATCCGACGTTGTGCCCTGATGGTGTACCTGCAAGGGCACGACAATCCGGTGCGTCCCGAGTCTCTCCAACTCGACCCCACCGCGTTTCACCTCACGCGCAGACCAGAAAAAGAGTGACGAAGTCACTAAAACAAAACAGGCGCCTCGGCGCCTGTTTTGCTTGAGAAGGGCTTCTAGCTACGGTGCGCCATGGCTTCGCCCAGGCGAATAGGGCGTGCTGGAGTCCACGCAGGGTTGAAACGCATGGGGCCCTTGGGGAAGAGCATCACCACGGTGGAGCCCAGCAAGAAGCGCCCCATTTCCTGTCCTTGCTGCAGACTGACCTGGCCCGGGGCGTAGTCCCATTGGCGCAGTTGGCCGGTGCGCGGCGGGTTCACCAAACCGTGCCATACCGTGGCCATGCTGCCTACGATGGTTGCGCCCACCAGCACCATCACAAAGGGGCCTTGGTCAGATTCGAAGAAACACACTACACGTTCGTTGCGAGCGAACAGCCCAGGCACGCCCCGCGCCGTAGTGGGGTTGACCGAGAACAGATCGCCCGGTGCGTGCACCATGTGCGTGAGCTTGCCTGCGCAGGGCATGTGGATGCGGTGGTAATCGCGGGGGCTGAGGTACAGGGTGGCGAAGTAGCCATCGTCAAAAACTGCGGCCCTGGCTGCATCGCCACCCACCAATGCGGTGGTTGAATACGAATGTCCCTTGGCCTGAAAGACTTGGTCCCGCTCTATGCGGCCAAACTGACTGATGGCGCCATCCACGGGGCAGATCCAGTCGGCATCGGCCAGCGGGCGGGCTCCTGGTTTGAGTGCGCGTGTGAAGAAATCATTGAACGTGGCGTAAGCCGCCGGGTCGGGATTTTCCGCCTCGGCCATGTTCACCTGATAACGGGCAATGAAGCGCTCAATGGCTGCGGTGGTCCAGCGCCCGGCCCGCGCCCGTGCGAAACGACCTGCGGTAGAGGTCAAAGCCTGTTTGGGCAAAAGGTACTGAGGCAGGACGGCAAGGCGGTCAGACAAGGGTGCTTCCTTCATTGGGGGCAGTGCGACGCATTCTAAGCGGGTGGTTTCAGGACAAAAAATTGGGCACGTCACTCGCTGCCCGCGCCACCGCTTTTGGCCCTCATGGTTGCGGTCAAGCGCATCCTGCGACCCCTGGGGTGTTGGCTGAGTTGTGGAGGCAGTGGTTTGCACGGGTGGGTGCTCTTGTGGGGAAGATGGTGGTACGTAGGCAAAAAACCTTGGTCGCGCTACAATCAACAGGCTCATGCACAGCGCCAAGCCTGTTCATCGAAGCCGTCTCATCCAGGCCACTTTTCTTTCTGATCTGCGCCCCGGGTGCAGCGACTCCCCCAGCCCGCAAAGCACCGTGCTCAGCGTTTCTCGGTCACCACCGAGGAACTGCCAAGCAAACATCTTGTGTGCCGGGCGCACGTACAAAATTTGTTTTTGAGATCACTAGATAGAAACACATGGCTAAAGAAGAACTCATTGAAATGCAAGGCTCCGTTACCGAAGTTTTGCCAGACTCGCGCTTTCGCGTAACCCTGGACAATGGGCACCAACTGATTGCTTACACCGGTGGCAAGATGCGAAAGCATCACATCCGCATCTTGGCGGGCGACAAGGTTTCTTTGGAGATGTCTCCCTACGACCTGACCAAGGGCCGCATCACCTTCCGCCATTTGGCAGGCCGTGGCCCCGGCCCCGCAGGCGGCTCCCGCTGATCTGAAGGGTTTGGGGTAGAAACTGCAGCTATAATTTTGAATTCTTTCGGCGCCCCTTAATGGGGAAGTTCGAACTGGCTCCTCGTAATAGGCAGATTATGAAAAATTCAAAAATCTGTCTACAAAGCCAGAACCCGTAAAAAAACAGGTTAGAATACGAGCTGTCGGAGCGTAGCGCAGCCTGGTAGCGCATCTGCTTTGGGAGCAGAGGGTCGCGAGTTCGAATCCCGCCGCTCCGACCATTGTTCAAGGCCCTGCAACTGTGTTGCAGGGCCTTTTTACATTGGGCTTTTGGGGTTGTGTGCTTCAGCATCTACCGTCGTTCGGTAAGCATGCGCCTTTGCGCACTCGCTTTTTGTTGAATGCAGCTACGCTTGCGTTTTCAGCCGATGCCGTTGGCGCGCACTGAACTCGTCCGCTCTTGTTTGTCGCATGTCCCCACACTCGCCTATCTTGTCCCAAGGATCACCCCGTTACGCAGCCATTGATGCCCTGCGCGGCGCAGCCATGGTATGGATGACGGCGTTCCACTTTGGTTTTGATCTGGCCCATTTTGGGCTGTGGAACCAAAACTTTCGTATAGACCCTTTCTGGACGCTTCAGCGTACGGCCATCGTTAGCCTCTTCCTGTTCTGCGCAGGCGTTTCACCAGCTGTGGCAGTACATCATGGGCAAGACTGGACGCGTTTTTGGAAGCGCTGGACGCAAATCGCTGGGTGTGCCGTGTTGGTCAGTGCGGGCTCATATGCCATGTTCCCAACCAGCTTTATTCACTTTGGTGTGCTGCATGGCATGGCTGTGATGTTGATCGTAGCCCGCCTGACGGCCGGATGGGGCCCCTGGCTGTGGTTGGCTGGTGGTATTGCCCTAGGTCTGCCCACGCTAGCTGCGTATGCGTTGAGCCACGGCTGGGAGTCTTTGGCGCCTTGGCTGAATGGCCGTCCTTTGAACTGGCTGGGCTTGGTCAGTCGCAAACCATTCACTCAGGACTACGTGCCAGTGTTCCCTTGGCTGGGCGTAATGTGGTGGGGTTTGGCTTGCGGGCAATGGGTGCTGGCCCGGCGCCTGCATTGGATGCAGCGGCCTATGGTGGGGCTGTTTGTGCCTTTGGCCGTGTTGGGGCGGTGGAGCCTGAGCTACTACATGCTGCACCAACCCGTATTGATCGGGGGGCTGATGGCGTGGTTGTGGTTTGCTGGGCGTTGAGCACGCCATGCACAAGTCTTGGACAAATCGCTTTGTTTGTTGCAATGACGAAGCGAAACGATGCGGGGCTATTGCAAGATCCACACGGCGAATCTTGATCTCTTGAAATCTCGCGTGCGAGCGGCGTGCCCATAAAAAAACGCGGCCTTGGCCGCGTTTTTGAGCAAAGCGCTCCGTTGGGGAGCAATGCTTTTTACTCTACCTTTGCCTTGGCGCGCAGGTCTTCCTGGAACTTCACCAGCTTTTGCTGTTGCAATTGCTGAGCCACTTGGGGCTTCACGTCTTCCAGCTTGGGCAACTCTGCTTGGCGCACATCCACCAGGCGGATCACGTGCCAGCCAAATTGGCTCTTCACGGGCGTTTCAGTGATCTTGCCCTTTTCGAGCTTCAACAGGGCTTCGGTGAACTCGTTCACGTAGCTGGCTGGATTGGCCCAGTCCAGGTCACCACCCTTGGCGGCAGAGCCGGGGTCCTTGGATTGCTTCTTGGCCAGGTCTTCAAACTTGGCGCCCTTCTTCAGCGAAGCGATGATGGCCTTGGCGTCAGCTTCTTTTTCGACCAGGATGTGGCTGGCCTTGTATTCCTTGCCACCGTTGGCTGCCACGAACTTGTCGTATTCAGCCTGGATTTCAGCGTCGGTCACGGGGTTGTTCTTTTGGTAGTCGGTGAACAACTCGCGGATCAGGATGGTCTGGCGCGCCAGTTCCATTTGCGCCTTGAAGTCTGCCGAGCCTTCCAGGCCACGCTTTTGCGCTTCCTGCATGAAGATTTCGCGGGCAATCACTTCTTCCTTGATTTGGCCTTCGACGTCCGGGGTCACGGGGCGACCGGAGCGTTCCACTTGCTGGCGCAGCACTTCAGCGCGCTCCTTGGGAACGGCCTTGCCGTTGACGATGGCGATGTTCTGAGCGGAAGCGGGCAGGGTCATCGTGCCCAGCACGGCAGCGGCCACGAGGCCGGACAGGAGCTGTTTCTTCATGCGAAATCCAAAAATGAGAAATTGTTTGCGGCTGAGCGCCGGTCATCACCAAAAACTGCAGACCGCCTCAGAGAATTTCAATGGCGAGTGCGTGGACGCCCTGGTCAATAAATTCCTGCAACGCATCATACACAAGGCGATGCTGGGCCACGCGCGACTTGCCTGTAAAGAAAGGTGACGCGATGCGCACCCGAAAGTGGGTGCCAAAGTCGGTTCCGTTGGAGCCCGCGTGGCCTGCATGCGCGGCGCTTTCGTCGATCACCTCCAGGGCGGTGGTGGACAGGGTCTGCGCCAGCTGGCGGTGCATTTGTTCTGCAATCGAGGACATGGTGGGAGTAGGTAGAGCGGATTCTCAACGGGCGGGTTCGTCGCCCTTGATGTGGGGCGCGATGTAGAGACCTTGACCCACGAGGAACACGAGGGGGAAGGCATAGCCCCACAGTTTGAAGTCGACCCAGAACTCGGTGCTGAAGTTCATCACCACATAGGCGTTGACCGCCGACATGAAGGCGCAATAGGCAATCCATGCCTGGTTCAGGCGCATCCAAACACCGTCGGGCAGGGTTAGTTGGCTGCCCAGCAGCATTTGCAGGATGTTTTTTTTCATGCCCCATACCGCGATGGCCAGGGCCAGGGCCATGGCGCCGTACAGCACGGTGGGCTTCCACTTGATGAAGCGGTCGTCTTGCAACACCAGGGTGAGCGTGCCAAAAAGCAGGATCAGCACCAGAGTGATCTTGTGCATGGCCTGCAGTTTGCGGTCAATGGCGTAGATCAGTCCCATCTGCAGCACGGTGGCGGCCATCAGCACGCCTGTGGCGGTGTAGATGTTGAACATCTTGTACGCGCCAAAAAACAGCAGAATGGGGAAAAAGTCGATCAATATTTTCATGGGGCGAGGCCGCACGCAGGTGCGGCTTGTCAGGAGGCGTCGGGTTCAAAGTCCAGTGACGCGGAGTTCATGCAATAGCGCAGCCCAGTGGGCGCGGGGCCGTCTTCGAAAACATGGCCCAGGTGAGCCCCGCATTGTGCACACACTGTCTCGGTGCGCACCATGCCGTGGCTGCGGTCCACCACTTCGTGAATGGCGCCAGGAAGGGCCTGTGCAAAGCTGGGCCAGCCGCAGCCCGCGTCAAACTTGGTGTCAGAGTCAAACAGCTTGGAGCCGCAGCAAATGCAGTGGTAGCTGCCATCAGCCCAGTGGGCTTCGTATTTGCCGGTGAAGGGGCGTTCGGTGGCCGCGTGGCGCGTGACTTGCAGTGCCACGGGCTCTGCACCCTTGCTGCGCAGGATTTCTTGCCATTCGGCTTCAGATTTTTGGATCGGAAAGTTCATGATGAGCAACTGATGGAGATGGAGGATGCCCAGTCGGGCGGAAAGTCGGCATACGCCTCATGGCCAGGGTGCTCGTCAAAAGGGCGCTCCAGCAGGCGCTGCAGGGTGGCGAGTTCCGAGAAATCACCGCCCTTGGCTGCGCGTATGGCTTGTTCACCCAGGTGATTGCGCAGCACGAACTTAGGGTTGCTATTGAGCATCAAATCGGCTGCTAGCGCTTTATCCTCAAGCGCAAGCAGCTCTGAATATGATAGCAGCCAGGCGTCGAAAGCCGCTCGGTCGGCAAACAGGTCACGAACGGGTTCAAACTGCCCCTCGGCCACGGCATGGGACAGGCGGCGCCAAAAAATGGTGTAGTCCACGGCGTTTTGAGCCAGCAACTGCAGCAGTGGTTCCACCAGCGCTTCGCTGGGCGCCTGTGCCTGCGTCAACCCCAGTTTTTTGCGCATCTGCGCCATGAAAGCGTCGGGGAATACCGTCTTGTACGACTCCAGCGCGGCCAGTGCGGTGTCCTGGTCTTCGATCAGTGGCAGCAGCGCCTGCGCCAGGCAAAACAGGTTCCAGTACGCAATGTTGGGCTGGCGGTTGTAGGCGTAGCGGCCATGGTGGTCGCTGTGGTTGCAGATGTGGCCGGGAACGAACGCATCGAGAAACTGAAACGGCCCATAGTCCAGCGTGAGGCCCAGGATGCTCATGTTGTCGGTGTTCATCACCCCGTGGCAAAAACCTACGGCCTGCCACTGGGCCATGAGCTGTGCGGTGCGCTCACTCACGCTGTGCAGCAGTGCTGCGTAGGGGTTGCCGCCCCAGGGGCTGGTGGCCTCGGGGCTGCGGCATTCGGGGTAATAGCGGTCGATGACGTAGTCGGCCAGGGTGCGCAGCTGCTCTTCCTGGTCGTTGGCCGCAAAGTGCTCAAAGTGGCCAAAGCGCACAAAGCTCGGGGCCACGCGGGTGACGACGGCGGCGGTTTCCAGCTCCTCACGCCGCACCAGCCCAGGCGAGCCCGTGATGCACAGAGCCCGCGATGTGGGAATGCCCAAGCCGTGCATGGCCTCGCTGCACAAGAATTCGCGGATGCTGGAGCGCAGAACAGCCCGCCCATCGCCCATGCGGGAATAGGGCGTGCGGCCAGCGCCCTTGAGTTGGATTTCGTGCCCGCCAGCCAGCTCGCCCAGCAAAATGGCCCTGCCGTCGCCCAGCTGACCCGCCCATACGCCGAACTGGTGGCCGCTGTACACGCTGGCCAGCGGGGTAGAGCCTGCCAGCACCTGGTTGCCTGTGAGCGCCTGCAGGGCTTCTTCACTTTGATGCCACCCCTCGGGCAGCCCCAGCAGCTGCGCCACCGAATGGCTGGTTCCCACCCAGTGGGGGGATGGCAAGGGAGTGGGGCGCAGCTCGGTGTAGAAGTCGCTTCCCAGCGCGGCAAAGCCTTTTTGCCATGGCAAAGACAGAGAAGGCGCAGAGGGGCTGGGGGTGGAAAAACGCATGCGGCATTGTCTCGCAGCCGTCAAATTCCCCCATTTTCCGGGGCCATGCCAAGGGTGATGGCTGGGCGTACAGCAAGGGATTTCACGAGCCCCTTTGCGACACAACGGAGGGTCTGCGCGCAGTACGATGGCTGCTTTATCCACCACAACATCTTAGGAGCCAACATGCTGGGTTTGATGCAGAGCCAACCGCTGCTTATTTCGTCGATGATCGAGTTTGCCGAGCGCCACCACGGTGATGCAGAAATCGTCTCTCGCCGGGTGGAAGGCGATATCCACCGTTACACCTACCGCGACCTGGCGGCCCGCGCCCGCCGGCTGGCCAACGCACTGGATGCCCAGCAGTTGCAATTCAGCGACCGTGTGGCGACCCTGGCCTGGAATGGCTACCGCCACATGGAGATGTACTTTGGCGTGAGTGGCTCGGGCCGCGTGCTGCACACCATCAACCCCCGCTTGCACCCTGGCCAGATTGCCTGGATCGTCAACCACGCCGAAGACCAGGTGCTGTGCTTTGACATGACCTTCCTGCCGCTGGTGCAGGCGGTGCACGCCAAGTGTCCCACCGTGAAGCAATGGGTGGCACTGTGCGATGCCGACAAGCTGCCTGCTGATTCGGGCATTCCAGGGTTGCTGAGCTACGAGGCCTGGATTGGCGCGCAATCGGCGGATTACAGCTGGCCCGAGTTTGATGAAAACTCTGCATCGAGCATGTGCTACACCAGCGGCACCACAGGCAACCCCAAGGCGGCGCTGTACAGCCACCGCTCCACCACACTGCACGCCTATGCAGCGGCGCTGCCCGATGTGATGTGCCTGTCGGCGCGCGACTCGGTGCTGCCCGTGGTGCCCATGTTCCACGTCAACGCATGGGGGATTCCATATTCTGCGGCGCTGACGGGCTGCAAGCTGGTCTTCCCAGGTCCCGCGCTTGATGGCAAGTCGGTGTACGAACTGATCGAAGCCGAGCAGGTGACCTACGCCGCAGGCGTGCCCACCGTGTGGCAGATGCTGCTGGGCCACATGAAGCCAGCGGGGCTGACGTTCTCGTCGCTCAAGCGCACGGTGATTGGTGGCTCGGCCTGCCCGCCGGCCATGATCACGGCCTTTCAGGAAGGCTATGGCGTCACGGTGCTGCACGCCTGGGGTATGACCGAGATGAGCCCTCTGGGCACGCTGTGCACCCTGAAGAATAAGCACCTTTCCCTGCCCAAGGACGAGCAGATGAAGATCGTGCAAAAGCAGGGCCGCGCCATTTATGGCGTGGACATGAAGATCGTGGGCGGCGATGGGGAAGAACTGCCTTGGGATGGCAAGACCTACGGCGATTTGCTGGTCAAGGGCCCGTGGATTGTGGGCAGCTATTTCAAGGGCGAGGGCGGTGACCCGCTTATCAAGGATTCGCGTGGCCGGGGCTGGTTCCCCACGGGTGACGTCGCCACGATTGATGCCGATGGCTTCATGCAGATCACTGACCGCAGCAAGGATGTGATCAAGTCCGGCGGCGAGTGGATCAGCTCCATCGACATCGAAAACATCGCCATGGCGCACCCCTCCATCCAGATGGCAGCCTGCGTGGGCATGCCCCACCCCAAGTGGGACGAGCGCCCCATCGTGGCGGTGGTCAAGCGCCCCGGCACCGAGGTGACCCGAGAGGAACTGCTCGCGTTCTACGAAGGCAAGACAGCCAAGTGGCAGATCCCCGATGACGTGGTGTTTGTGGATGCCATCCCGATCGGTGCCACCGGCAAGATGCTCAAGACCAAGCTGCGCGAGCTGCTCAAGGACTACCGTCTGCCAGGACTTTGAAGCTTGCGTGACATGGGGTTTTTCCTTGGTCAGTCGCGTGTGCGATAGCTGCTAGGGGCAATCCCTGAGGGATCAGGGATTGCAACAAGGTACGCTGAGCCCTGTCTGATTCACAAGGAGACAAAACCATGAAATTTGCTATCAAGACCGTAGCGGCATCCGTCCTTTTGATGAGCGCTAGCGCAGTTTTTGCCCAACAGGGGCAGACCGTCAAAATTGCCTGGCTTGACCCTCTCTCGGGCTTGATGGCAGCCGTGGGAACCAACCAGCTTAAGAGTTTCCAGTTCCTGGCAGAAGAGTTCAACAAAAAGAACCCTGCCGGCGTCAAATTTGAAATCATCGGCATCGACAACAAGCTCAGCCCCCAAGAGACCACGAGTGCGTTGCGCTCTGCCATGGACCAGGGTGCACGCTATGTGGTGCAAGGCAATGGTTCAGGACCGGCTCTTGCCATCATGGACGCGCTGGAAAAGCACAACGCCCGCAACCCCGGCAAGGAAGTACTCTTCCTGAATTACGCTGCGGTGGACCCAGACCTCACCAACAGCAAGTGCAGCTACTGGCACTTCCGCCTGGATGCCGACACTTCCATGAAGATGGAAGCTCTCACGACCTACATGAAGGACCTGCCCGAGGTCAAAAAGGTCTACCTGATCAACCAGAACTATTCGCACGGCCAACAGGTGTCCAAGTACGCCAAAGAGATGATGGCCCGCAAGCGCCCTGATGTGCAGTTCGTAGGTGACGACCTGCACCCACTGGCACAGGTGCGTGACTTTGCCCCCTACATCGCCAAGATCAAGGCTTCGGGCGCAGACAGTGTGATCACCGGCAACTGGGGCTCTGACCTGGCTTTGCTGATCAAGGCCGCCAACGATGCTGGCCTGAACAACGTCAACTTCTACACCTACTACGGCTCCGTCTCGGGCAGCCCCACCGCCATGGGCGCCGCCGCTGCAGGCCGCGTGTACATGGTGGCCTATGCCCACATGAATCTGCCCGGGCCGCTGAACCAGATCGTGCGTGACTACAAGCAAAAGTTCAACGACGACATGTACACCGGCTCCGTCTACCATGCCTACACCATGCTTTCCGAAGCGTTTGTGAAGGCCAAGTCCACCGACCCCGTCAAGGTGGCGGCTGTGATGGAAGGTATGAAGTTCAACAGCTTCAACGGTGAAGTGGAAATGCGCAAGACGGACCACCAGCTCCAGCAAGGCCTGTTCATCTCCAAGTGGGAAAAGGCCGGCGGCAAGTACCCCATCGACTCGGAGAACACCGGCCACACCTTCGTGCCCGTGAAGTACTACGAGCCCTATGTGGCCAGCACGCCCACGTCGTGCCAGATGAAGCGCCCTTGAGTTCGGCCGCTTAGCTTCGAGGCCCGACGTACTCGGGCCTTTTTTTTACCCAGCATTGAAAAATTCCCATGAATCTTGAGTTTTTCGTGATCTCTTTGCTGAACGGCGTCAGCTACGGGCTGCTGCTGTTCATGCTGAGCTCAGGCCTCACGCTGATCTTCAGCATGATGGGTGTGCTCAACTTTGCGCACACCAGCTTCTACATGTTGGGTGCCTACTTTGCGTACACCATCTCAGGGGTCGTGGGTTTCTGGCCAGCGCTTGTCTTGGCCCCGCTGGTCGTGTTTGCGCTGGGTGCCGGGTTTGAGCGCTACTGCCTGCGCAGGGTGCACAAGTTCGGCCACGTGCCAGAGTTGCTGGTCACCTTTGGCCTGTCGTACCTGATTCTGGAAGTGGTACAGCTGGTGTGGGGCCGTTCCACCGTGCCTTATGGCCTGCCCGAGCAACTGCAGGGCCCGCTGTTCACGCTGTATGGCACGCAGTTCCCCAAGTCGCGCTCTTTCGTGATGCTGGTGGCGCTGTTGATGCTGCTGTCGGTGTGGCTGCTTCTCACCCGTACCCGCATCGGGCTGGTGATTCAGGCCGCGCTCAAATACCCTGAGATGGTGGAAGCCCTGGGCCACAACGTGCCGCGGGTGTTCATGATGGTGTTCGGCGGCGGTGCCGCACTGGCCGGCTTGGCTGGCGTGATTGGTGGCAACACCTACGTGACCGAGCCTGCCATGGCTGCCTCGGTGGGCTCCATCATCTTTGTGGTGGTGGTCGTGGGCGGCATGGGTTCGCTGGCCGGGGCGTTTCTCGCCTCGCTGCTCATCGGCATCGTGCAGACCTTTGCGGTGGCGCTGGACTACTCGCTGATCCACGCGTTCAAGATGATCGGTGTGGCCGTCACCGAGCAGACTTTTGGCTACCCCTTGCTCAAGCTCACCATCTCGCAGGTCGCGCCCATCTTGCCGTACCTGTTCCTGGTTCTGATCCTGATCTTCCGCCCCAAGGGCCTGCTGGGTACCCGGGAGGACTGACCCCATGAATGCATCCACCACATCATCGGCCGCAGGCCCTGTGTCGTACTACCGCTTCAAGCCCTGGAACATTGGGCGCTTCGTGATCTGGTCGCTGTTTGCGATTGCTCTCATCGTGGCGCCCATGCTGTTTCGCAGCAGCCTGGCGCTGACCATGCTTTCGCAAATCGGCTACCTCATCATCATCTGCCTGTCTTACAACATGCTGCTGGGGCAGGGGGGCATGCTCAGCTTCGGGCACGCGGTGTACACCGGGCTGGGCTCCTTCATCGCCATCCACGCCATGAACATGGCCACCAAGGGCTCGGCGGGTGTTCCGTTGGTGCTCATTCCTCTGGTGGGCGGCCTGGCTGGGGCGTTCTTTGCCATCTTGTTGGGCTTTGTGACCACCAAGAAGTCTGGCACCACCTTCGCCATGATCACGCTGGGTGTGGGCGAGCTGGTGGCCGCCATGGCGCTGATGTTCCCAGAGTTCTTTGGGGGCGAGGGCGGCATCACTACCGACCGCGTGTACGGCACGCCCTTCTTTGGCATCACCTTCGGCCCGGCCATCCAGGTGTATTACCTGATCGCTGCGTACTGCTTTGTGTGCACTGCAGCCATGTTTGCGTTCACGGGCACCCCGCTGGGCCGCATTTTGAATGCGGTGCGCGACAACCCCGAGCGTGTGGAGTTCATTGGCTACAACACCCAGCGCGTGCGCTACTTTGCGTTCATCATCGCGGGCTTTTTTGCGGGCATTGGCGGCGGCTTGGCCACCATCAACTTTGAAATCATCACCGGGGCCGACAGCCTGAGCGTGTTGCGTTCCGGGGGCTACCTGCTGTTCACCTTCCTGGGCGGGGCCACGTTCTTCTTTGGGCCCATCATTGGTGCGGTGCTGCTGGTGCTGGCTTCGGTGCTGTTGTCCGAGCTGTCCAAGGCCTGGCTCTTGTACCTGGGGCTGGTGTTCCTGTTCATGGTGATGTACGCGCCTGGCGGCATTGCCAGCCTGATCATGATGAACCTGCGCCTGGCCAAGTACGGCAAGCTGCGCCCCTTGTGGGTTTCGTACCTGGGCTTGGCTGGCACGGGCCTGGTGGGTGTGCTGGGTGCAGCCTGCATGGTGGAGATGACCTACCACCTCCAACTCAACGCAGCCGTGGGGCCCGAGATGAACTTCCTGGGTGCCACCATCAACGCCAAGAGCCTGACCAGCTGGTTTGGTGCGGGCTTTGTGCTGCTCACGGGTGGCGGGTTGTTTGAGCTGTGCCGGCGGCAGTTTGCCAGGCAGTGGAGTTCCATACAGGAAGAGATCGAGCATGAAATCAAGCGCGGGGAGGCTTTGTAACCATGGCGGCTGACAACGCAACCTACGCGCTGGAACTGCGCGACTTGCGCAAGAGTTTTGGCAAGACAGAAATCATCCGCGGCGCCAACCTGGCGGTGGCCCCTGGTGAGCGGGTGGCCATCATTGGCCCCAATGGCGCGGGCAAGTCCACGCTGTTCAATCTCATCAGCGGGCGCTTTGCACCCACCAGCGGCGACGTGATCTTGAACGGCCAGCGCATCAACGGCATGGCCCCGTACGAGATCAACCGCAGGGGCCTGTCGCGCAGCTTCCAGATCACCAACATCTTCCCCAAGCTGTCGGTGTTTGAGAACCTGCGCTGCAGCGTGCTGTGGAGCATGGGCTACAAGTACACCTTCCTGCGCTTTCTCTCGAACCTGGACGATGCCAACGAGCGCGCCAAAGAGCTGATGGAGATGATCAAGCTCGACAAGAAGCGTGACACCCTGGCCATGAATTTGACCTATGCCGAACAGCGTGCGCTGGAAATCGGCATCACCATCGCAGGCGGTGCTAACGTGATCTTGCTGGACGAGCCCACCGCCGGCATGAGCAAGAGCGAAACCACACGTTTCATCCACCTCATCAAGGAAGTGACCGTGGGCCGCACACTGCTGACCGTGGAGCACGACATGGGCGTGGTGTTTGGCTTGGCCGACAAGATCGCCGTGGTGGTGTACGGCGAGGTGATTGCATTCGATACGCCTGCCAACGTGCGCGCCAACCAGCGCGTGCAAGAGGCCTACCTCGGCTCTGCCGTGGCAGATGCGCAGGGAGCGGGACACTGACCTATGCTGAAAATTGACAACCTCCACGCCTACTACGGCAAAAGCCATGTGTTGCATGGCGTGAGCTTCGATGTGCAACCCGGTGAAATCGTGGCGCTGCTCGGGCGCAACGGTTCGGGCCGCTCCACTACCGCCAAGGCCATCATGGGAATGGTGGACTGGGAAGGCTCCATCCACTGGAAAGGGCAGGAGCTCCACGGCAAGAAGGCCTATGAGATTGCCCATCTGGGCCTGGGCTATGTGCCCGAAAGCCGCGATGTGTTCCCCAACCTGACGGTGCACCAAAACTTGATGCTGGGGCAAAAGGGCAATGGCAAAAATAGCCGTTGGTCGTTTGACGACATGTACCAGATGTTCCCGCGCCTCAAGGAGCGCCAGCACACAGAAGCGGGCGTGATGTCGGGGGGCGAGCAGCAGATGCTCACGCTGTGCCGCACCCTGATGGGAGACCCCGACCTCATCATCATTGACGAGCCGACGGAGGGCCTCGCGCCCAAGATCGTTGAGCTGGTGGGCGAGTATCTGCAGGCCCTCAAGGCCCGGGGAATCTCCGTGCTGCTCATCGAGCAAAAGCTCACCATCGCCATGACCATTTCTGACCGGGCCCTGGTCATGGGCCATGGTGCCATCGTGTTCCAGGGAACGCCCGACAGCCTGCGGGCCGACAACTACATCCGCAAGGAGTGGCTGGAGGTTTGAACGCCGGGGGTGATCCCCTGGCGTAGATCAGCCATTCCTTCTCGCTTCATCGATTTGTCACTGCGAGTGACTTCAAGCCTCGGCATCGCTGCCGGGGCTTTTTTTGTGATGCGTGCTTTTGTCTTGATCTGTGTCGGGAACTTGTTTCTTTGGCGCTGTGACGTCACGGGGGAGACTGCGGGTAGGTGTATAAATCTTCTGTCGCCAGCGTTAGGTTTTTTGCCAACGGGCGACTGGGCACCCGCAGGCCACGCAGCCACAGGGCGTGATCACCTGCTTGATCGCTCTGCAGCCCCTCTAGTGCTTTGCGGATGTTCAACTTACCCAAGGGACGTCAGAAACAAATGAAAAAGCACACCAAAAACTCATCTCCCGCCAACCCCCAAACCGCCCAGCTGTGGATCGTGGGGGGCGGCATCGCAGGCATGTCTGTGGCCGCCTTTGCCATTCGCGATGGCAAGGTGCCCGCCAGCCATATCCACATTCTGGAAGAAACGGGCATGCCTGGCGGCTCGCTCGACGGGGGCGCCGCGCCCAACGCGCCCGCCCCTCAGACCTGGGTGACACGCGGTGGCCGCATGCTGACCGACGAAACCTACCTGTGTCTGTGGGACTTGTTTGAGAGCATCCCGTCGCTGGAAGACCCCACGGTTTCTGTGCGCGAAGAGTGCCGCCAATTCAACGCCCACGTGCACACCCATGCCCAGGCGCGCCTGATAGATGCACAGCACGTCATTGCTGATGCCGAGAAGCTGGGCCTGTCGATGGGGCACCGCGTGCAGATGCTGCGCCTGTTGGCCCTGACCGAGGCGCATATCGGCAGCCGTCGCATCGACGAGTTCTTTGATGAAGCGTTTTTCCAGACCCATTTTTGGCGCATGTGGCGCACCACCTTTGCCTTCCAGAAGTGGCACAGCGCCATTGAGCTGCGCCGCTACTTCCTGCGCTTTGTGCAAGAGTTCTCGCGCATCCACACCCTGGCGGGCGTCAAGCGCACCAAGTACAACCAGTACGACTCGATGGTCGTGCCGCTGCAGCGCTGGCTGATTGAGCAGGGCGTGGACGTGCGCTTTGGCCACCGCGTGACCGACGCCACTTTTGCCACCCAGAGCGACGGCACACGCCGCGCCACGGCGCTGCAGGTGCAAGCGGTGCAGGGTGGGGTCGCCGTGGATACCACGCTGGACCTGGGGGCAGACGACCTCGCCTTCTTTACCCTGGGCTCCATCACCTCGGACGCGCGCTACGGCGGCAACGACGACGTTCCTGCCCTGGTGCGTGGCCGCGAGGACCATGGCTGGACGCTGTGGGAAAAGATCGCGCAGAAGGCCCCTGACTTTGGCCGCCCTGCAGCGTTCTGCGGCAATGTGGACGAGCACAAGTGGGAGTCGTTCACCCTCACCATGCGCGACGACCGGCTGCTGCAGCGCATCACCGAATACTCGGGCAACAAGCCTGGCACGGGCGCCCTGATGACCTGGTACGAATCTGGCTGGCACCTGTCGGTGGTGGTGCCGCACCAGCCGCATTTTCATGGCCAGGCCGATGGCACTTACACCTTGTGGGGCTATGGCTTTCAAGTGGACAACGAGGGCGACTATGTACGCAAGCCCATGTCGCAGGCCACAGGCCGTGAAATCCTCACCGAACTGATTCACCAGATGGGCTTTGACGACCTGCTGGAGCATGTGCTGGCCACCACCGACGTGACCACGGTGATGATGCCCTATGCCTCGGCCCTGTTTGCCTGCCGCGCACCGGGCGACCGGCCCCTGGTGTTGCCCGAGGGCTCGCAAAACTTTGCCTTCCTTGGCCAGTTTGTTGAGATGGAAGACGACGTGGTGTTCACGGTGGAATATTCGGTGCGCTGTGCGATGGTGGCTACGTACCACCTGCTGGGTATTGAGCGGGAGATCCCCGCCATCTACAACGGCATGCTGGACCCCAAAGTAGGGTTGCATGCGCTAGAGGCGGCCTTCCGCTGAGAGGGCTGCTTCGCTCCCTCGAACCAAGCCCCTTGCGAGGGGCTTTTTTTTGGATGGGGGCGCCGCAGTGCGGTGTTTCCCTTGCTTTGTCCCAAGCGGGACAAACAGACACGCTCTGTCACTGGCAAAGTCACCCTCAGCCACTACAATAAAATCGCACGACCGTTCTTTTTTACTTTGCAAGGGACAACAGCATGACCGCTGAATACAAAGTCCACGGCTCCATCGCCGTGATCACCATGTCGAACCCGCCCGTCAACGGGCTTGGTCTTGCCACCCGGCAAGGCATTGTGGACGGTTTGCAGCGGGCCAATGCCGATGCTGCCGTCAAGGCCATCGTCATCACGGGCGCTGGCGGTGCCTTCTCCGGCGGGGCTGACATCAAGGAATTCGGTACCGACAAGTCGATGCAGGAACCCAACCTGCACTCCGTCATCAACGCGGTGGAAAACTCTGGCAAGCCCGTGGTGGCTGCCATTCACACGGTGTGCATGGGCGGTGGGCTGGAACTGGCCCTGGGCTGCCACTACCGCGTGGGCGCCCCTGGTTGCCAGGTGGCCCTGCCCGAAGTGAAGCTGGGCATCCTGCCCGGTGCCGGCGGCACGCAACGCCTGCCCCGCGTGGTGGGTGTCGAGGCCGCGCTCAACATGATCGTGAGCGGCGAGCCCGTCAAGAGCGAAATGATCGGTGCGGTGCCCGGCCAGAAGCTGTTCGACAAGATGGCTGCATCGCCCGAAGCCCTGGCTGAAGAAGCCTTGGCTTTTGCGGCCAGCGTTGCCGATGTGCGCCCACTGCCCCTGGTGCGCAACCTGCCTTGCAAGCACCCCGAAGGCGACGCGTACTTCCAGTTTGCGCGCAACATGGTCAAGGGTATGGCCAAGAATTTCCCTGCGCCCGCCAAGTGCGTGGACGCCGTGGAAGCCGCCACCAAGCGCAAGTTTGCCGATGGTCTGGCGTACGAGCGCGAGCTGTTCATCAACCTGATGTGGACGTCTGAATCGCGCGCACTGCGCCACCTGTTCTTTGCAGAGCGTGCTGCCAGCAAGATTCCAGACGTGCCTTCTGACACCCCCAAGCGCGACATTCAAAAAGTGGGCGTGATCGGTGCGGGCACCATGGGTGGCGGCATCAGCATGAACTTCCTGAACGCAGGTATTCCCGTCACCATTCTGGAAACCAAGCAGGAAGCCCTGGACCGTGGCGTGGCCACGATCAAGAAGAACTACGAAGCCCAGGTCAAGAAGGGCAAGCTCAAGGAAGACAAGTACGCACAGCGCATGGCGCTGCTGAGCACCACGCTGAGCTATGACGACCTCAAAGACTGCGACCTCATCATCGAAGCCGTGTTTGAAGAGATGGGCGTGAAAGAAGCTGTGTTCAAGCAGCTCGACGCTGTGGCCAAGCCCGGCGCCATTCTGGCTTCCAACACGTCCACACTCGATGTGGACAAGATCGCTGCGTTCACCAAGCGCCCGCAGGACGTGGTGGGCATGCACTTCTTCAGCCCCGCCAACGTGATGAAGCTGCTGGAAGTGGTGCGTGGCAAGGAAACTGCCAAGGATGTGTTGGCGACCGTGATGGCCGTGGCCAAGAAGATCAAGAAGACCGCCGTGGTCTCGGGCGTGTGCGATGGCTTCATCGGCAATCGCATGATCGAGCGCTACAGCCAGCAAGCCGGCTTCCTGCTGGACGAAGGCTGCACGCCCCAGCAGGTGGACAAGGCCATCGAGAAGTTTGGCTTTGCCATGGGCCCCTTCCGCATGGGTGACCTGGCGGGCAACGACATTGGCTGGGCGATTCGCAAGCGCCGTGCGGTGGAACAGCCCGACATGAAGTACAGCAAGACGGCAGACCTGTTGTGCGAAATGGGCCGCTTCGGTCAGAAGACCGGCGCAGGCTGGTACGACTACCAGGCCGGCAAGCGCGACGCGATTCCGAGCGATGTGGTCAACAAGATGATTGAAGAACACCGCAAGACGCTGAGCGTTCCCCCCCGCAAAGTGTCGGACGAGGAAATCGTGCAGCGCCTGGTGTTCGCGCTGGTCAACGAAGGCGCCAAGATTCTGGAAGAGGGCATTGCCAGCAAGTCCGGCGACATCGACATGGTGTACCTGACGGGCTACGGCTTCCCCATCCACCGTGGTGGCCCCATGCACTACGCCAGCGAAGTCGGCCTGTTCAACGTGGTGCAAGCCATGAACCGCTTTGCCCAGAACCCCATGGACGACGCCAGCGCCTGGGCGCCCGCACCGCTCCTGGTCAAGCTGGCCGCTGAAGGCAAGGCCTTCCAGTAAGCAGCCGCTTGCACCGCATTACCGAATAAAGGAATTCACATGACATCCGCAGTGATTGTTTCCACCGCCCGCACGCCGCTTGCCAAAAGCTGGAAGGGCTCTTTCAACATGACTCACGGCGCCACCCTGGGGGGCCACGCCGTGCAGCACGCTGTGCTGCGCGCGGGCATCGACGGCGCTGACGTGGACGACGTCATCATGGGTTGCGCCACGCCTGAGGGCGCTACGGGCAGCAACATCGCGCGCCAGATCGCACTGAAAGCGGGCCTGCCCATCACGGCATCGGGCGTTACCGTCAACCGCTTTTGCTCGTCGGGCCTGCAGACCATTGCCATGGCAGCGCAACGCATCATCGCTGGCGAGGCCGATGTGTTCGTGGCCGGTGGCGTCGAAAGCATCTCCTGCGTGCAGCAAGAGATGAACCTGCACATGATCCAGGACCTGGCCTTGGCCAAGCAAAAGCCCGAGATCTACTGGAGCATGCTGCAGACCGCCGAGCAAGTGGCCAAGCGCTATAACATCGGCCGCGAAGCCATGGACGAATATGGCGCCGCCAGCCAGCAAAAGGCCTGCGCAGCCCAGGCCGCTGGCCTGTTCGATGCCGAAATCGCCCCCATCACCGTGACGGCCGGTGTGGCCGACAAGACGCTGGGCCTGATCACCAAGCAAGTCACGGTGAGCAAGGACGAAGGCACGCGTGAAGGCACGACGGTGGAGGCCATTAGCGGCCTGCGCTCGGCGCTGCCCGGTGGCCTGATATCGGCCGGCAATGCCAGCCAGTTCTCTGATGGCGCCGGTGCCTGCGTGGTCACCAGCGAAGAGTACGCCAGCAAGAAGGGCCTCAAGCCCCTGGGCCGCTTCCTCGGCTTTGCGGTGGCCGGTTGCGAGCCTGACGAAATGGGCATTGGCCCTGTGTTTGCCGTGCCCAAGGTGCTGAAGAAGCTGGGCCTTACGGTGCAGGACATCGACCTGTGGGAGCTGAACGAAGCCTTTGCCGTGCAGGTGCTGTACTGCCGCGACAAGCTGGGCATTCCGGCCGACCGCCTGAACGTGAACGGCGGCGCCATTGCCCTGGGCCACCCCTATGGCGTGTCGGGCCAGCGTCTCACGGGCCACGCCCTCATTGAAGGCAAGCGCCGTGGTGCCAAGCGCGTGTGCGTGACCATGTGCATTGGTGGCGGCATGGGCGCTGCGGGCGTGTTTGAAGTGTTGTAGTTGCTGACGACGGGTTGAAGCGAACACGCCCTGCGCAGGCCGGACGCCAGCCTTCCACAGTCGGGGGTGGAACGGCCTGCCAACGGGCGGCTTCAAGTTGACAACGCAGCTTCGTCGCGCTGTGTCGCGCAGAGGAGATGCCAAGGGTGCGCGCCGCTCGACCGCATGAAGGCCACGTCCAATCTTGCTCGTTCTCAGAGCGCAGTCCGCAAATGGGGTTAACCCCGATGTAGGCGCCGGTTGCTTTGATGAAAATCAAACCTTTGGCCTGCATATGGGCCTGCCGGAGTTGCTGTTTATGAGTCAACTTGTTGCGCCTGATGAAGTTCCCCGCTGGATACCCGGCCAGCTGACGCTTGACAGCGTGCCGGTCGGTTGGGATCAGGTGACGCTCAAGGGCTATCAGTACACGTCCCTTGACGTTGAAATTCCCTCCATGCGCGACTACATGCTCGTGCGTTACAAGTGCGATGACGCGGTCATGAGCCGGCGCGCAGGTGGCGCTTGGCGCAGCGAGCGGGTGGGGCGGGGCGTGTGTTCGCTGCTGACGCGCGGCGAGTCGTCTCAGTGGAAGTGGGACCGCCCGATTGACGTCACGCACATCTACCTGGCGCACACCGAGCTGTGCCGTGTCGCCGAAGAAGTTTTTGAGCGAAGCGTGAGTGATGTGGGCATGGAAGACTGCGTGCGTGCCCAGGACGACATCCTGCCCGGCCTAATGTCCGCCTTCGAGTCCGAGTTGGAAAGCGGCGGGCTTGGCGGCGGGCTGTACCGGTCGTCGCTGGTGAATCAGCTTTGCGTTCATCTGCTTCGCCGCTATGCCAAGGCCGGCGTGCGCGAGGTGCCGCTGGCCGGCCGCATGGCAGATTGGCAGCGGCGGCGCCTTGTGCAGTATGTCGAGGACAACCTGGATCGCAACCTCAAGCTCGATGAGATGGCGCGCGAGGCGGGCGTGAGTGTGTCCGGGCTGATCCGCAAGTTCCATGCAGAGTTTGGCTGCGCACCGCACGCCTATGTTTTGCGCCAGCGCCTGGAGCGCGCCCGGCGCCTGCTCAGCCGTCCGGTGGCTGTGCCGCTGAAGTGCATTGCCATGGACTGCGGCTTCTCCGACCAGAGCCATCTGGTGCGCCACTTCAAGCGGGCTTTCAAGCAAACGCCCGTGGAGTACCGCAGCACGGTGAACGCGGCGGCGCTGCGCGCGACCGAAAATTTCATCAACTGAGCGGCCTGCTGGTCAAACCCGACGATGGACGAGGTCAGGGTCCTCATCCATGTGGCACGCGCCAAGCGGGGCCTGGGGGCGATCTGTTGATCCGGCGGGATTTATTCGCCAACCCCGTTCGGGCTGAGCCCTTCGACAAGCACAGGTTGAACGGGGTTATGTCTCAGCAATAAACCGTGCAATATCAATAATTGACGAGTACCAATGTCAGCTGCCCGTTCGCGACACGCCCGCGCCGCCATGGGGTGCTGCTGGCGGGCAATGGCAGCCTGCGCTTCAGTGAGACTGCCCATTTTTGTGGATTGGCAGTCTTTGCGCCTTAATTGAGTTGCGACACGAACTTGGTGGTCAGGTAGCCGTCGAAGGTTTCACTGCCGCCCTCGCTGCCATAGCCGCTTTCCTTGATGCCGCCAAACGGTGTCTCGGCCAGCGCAAGCCCGATGTGGTTGATGGACACCATGCCGGCTTCCAGCCCGCGCGAGATCTGGTGCGCGTTCTTCAGTGACGTGGTGAAGGCATACGACGCCAGGCCAAAGGGCAGGCTGTTGGCGCGCGAAAGCACTTCTTCCACGGTCTTGAATCGCACCATGCCGGCCATCGGGCCGAAGGGCTCTTCGGTCATGAAGCGCGAGTCGTCGGGCAGGTCGGCCAGCACCGTGGGGGCGAAGAAGTTGCCGTCGCCTTGCAGCCGATGGCCGCCCGTTACGATCTTGGCGCCGCGCTGGCGGGCGTCTTCCACGAAACCCTCCATGGCAGCGACGCGGCGCGGTTGCGCCAACGGCCCCATGCGGTTGGTTTCAACCAGCCCGTCTCCGACCGCCAGTGCCTGTGCCCGCTGCGCAAATCGTTCGACGAAACGGTCATACACGCCGTCCTGCACATAAAAGCGCGTGGGGGAGATGCACACCTGTCCCGCGTTGCGGAACTTGAAGCCCGACAGCACGTCTGCCGCGCGGTCGATGTCCGCATCGTCACACACGATCACGGGCGCGTGGCCGCCCAGCTCCATGGTGCTGCGCTTCATGTTCGCACCGGCCAGCGCTGCCAGCTGCTGCCCCACAGGTGTGGAGCCCGTGAAGGAAATCTTACGCACGATGGGAGAGCGGATCAGGTAGTCCGAGATCATTCCGGAATCGCCCGACACCACATTCAGCACGCCCGGCGGCAAGCCGGCGTCATGAAACAGCTGGGCAATTGCCAGCACCGAGGCCGGTGTGTCGCTGGAACCTTTGAGGATGACAGTGCACCCCGCGCCAATGGCCGCGACCACCTTGCGAAAGGCTTGGCTGAACGGGAAGTTCCAGGGCGAGAAGGCCACGCACACGCCGATGGGTTCACGCAGCACCGTCTGCTGCACGCTGGCATCGCGGGGTGGAATGAGGCGGCCATAGATGCGCCGGCATTCCTCGGCATGCCACTCGGCGTGCTCGGCGCAGACCGCCACTTCGCCCACGCCCTCGGCCAGGGGCTTGCCCTGCTCCAGGGTGAGATTGCGGCCGATTTGCGGCGCACGTTCGCGAATCAATCCTGCGACGGCTTTCAGCACCTGCGCGCGCTGCATCGCCGTGCTGCTGCGCCACGACGCGAAGGCGCGCTGTGCCGCTGCCAGCGCCATGTCCAGGTCGGCCTGGGTGGCATGCGGCAGCTGGCCGATCACCTGGTTGTTGGCGGGGTTCAGTACATCCTGCTCGCGGCGGCCTTCGCCGCGCAGCATTTGTCCGTCAATGTAGAGGCTGAGTTGGGGATACATGGTGTGCTCTTTCAGAAACTCATGGGATCAGTCATGGGATCAGTACGGCACGCCCGATCACCTTGCCGTGGTGCAGGTCGTCAATGGCCTGGTTCACCTGGGCCATCGGGCGGCGCGACACCGGAATCGACTTCATGCCGCTGCGCTTGACCAGTTCCACCAGCTCTCGCAGTTCGGACAGGGTGCCGACGTAGCTGCCCTCGATGCACAGCGGGCGCAGCGGGATGGTCGCCAGCGAGATGGTCAGGTCACCACCCATAAGCCCGCAGATGACGATGTGTCCGCCGCGGCGGGCACTTTGCATCGCCAGCGAGACAGTCGGGGCCGAGCCCACCAGGTCCAGAATCTGGCCGGCACCGCCTTCGGTCGCCGCGATGATCTGGCTGGCCGCATCGGCCGCCTTGCCGTCGATCACCGACAGCGCGCCAGCGGCCAATGCGGCTTCGCGCTTGGCAGGGTCGATGTCCACCACGATGGCGCCTTTGCCTCCCAGGGCCTTGAGCACCTCGATGGCCATCAGGCCCAGGCCGCCGGCACCGATGATGACGACGGGCTCATGGTGGATGCCGTCGCCCAGCTTCTTGATGGCGCTGTAGGTCGTCACGCCCGCGCAGGCCAGAGGCGCTGCCTCGGCCTCGTCCAGGCCGTCGATGTTGACCAGGTAGCGCGGGTGGGGAACGATCACGTAGTCGGCAAAACCACCGGGGCGTGCCACGCCAAGGGCGCGGCCCTTCAGGCAGAGATTCTCGTCGCCGCGCAGGCAGGTGGGGCATTCACCGCAACCGATCCAGGGATGGATCAGGAAGCGGCCACCCACCTTGACCTCACCAGCGTCCGCACCGGCCGATACCACCTCGCCACAGATTTCGTGGCTGAGGATGATGGGCGGCTTGATGCCCCGGTCCGCCAGGTTCAGCCGCTTGCCGCCTCCCAGGTCGTAAAAGCCCTCCCAGATGTGCAGGTCCGTGTGGCAAAGGCCAGCGGCCTTCACCCGCACAAGCACCTCGGTTTCCACGGGCTGCGGAGTCTCACGCTCGACGAGTTCAAGCGGCTTTGAATGGTGCATCACGCAATAACAGCGCATGGTGTGTGTTTCCTTGAGTATCTGGATTTCAAAAAATGGCAGACGCTACATCGCAGCGGCCATCGCCTAATGGCAGCTTGCTATAACTGAGCCATCCAATTCTTCAGGCGGCCGTCGGTGCCCGGCGGCCGCCTGCGCGATCAATACAGCTTCAGCAGGCGCAGGTTGATCTGGTTGTTGGCCTTGAAGCCTTCGCGCACATGGATGTCGCGGCCATAGGTGGCGATCAACTGCAGGTCGGGCTGCATGAACCACGCGGTGCCCACGTTGAACTTGGTGGTGGACTGGCGGTTGTTCTGGTCCACGCCGCCCACCTTGGTCTCGCCACCGAAGGTGTGGAACAGGGCAGCGCGCAGGTCCAGCGTCGGGCTGAGCTGGTAGCGCAAATGGGTCTGCAGCTGGTACAGCGGCTTTTGCTTCATCTCGGTTCTGCCGCCCGCGCCGTTGTTGAAGTCGTCGTTCTTGCCAAAGAGCGTCACGTCACCGGCGTAGTCCCAGTGGATGCCGGGCGCCAGTTGCACGATGCCGCCAGCCTGCAGCGCAAACTTGTAGCGGTTTTCGCCCAGGCCCAAAGACTGGTTGCGGTCATACGAGCCGGTCGGCAGCCACAGGTAAGGCGTGATGGCGAAGTGGTTCTTGTCACCGGGTTTGGTGAACCAGATTGCGGACGCGAGGATCAGGTCGCCCACGCTGCTTTTCGAGCCCAGGCCCGCAATGTCGTCCTTGGCGCTGAGCCGGCCAAAGGGCAGCAGAAACTGCGGGTCGATGATGAGGCCGCCCACTTCCATGAAGCGCACACCGCGCAAGATGCCCACGGTGGAGTCCAGCTGCGGGTTGATCGCCTGCCGGTTGCCCTGGCTGTATAGCTTGTCGCGCGTGGTGTGCTGGCCATAGACCACCAGCGCGGTGGTGCCGGCCGGCAGCGGTGTGTAGTCACCGGCGTCAAGTTCGATGGCGCTGGCCGTGCCGGCCTGCGCGAGGGCAGCCAGTGCGGTGGCCAGGGGTGCCAGTCGCTTGAAAAATTGCTTCATTGGTTTGTCTCCTGATGGGGGTCTTGTGCTTGCAGCGACGCCCCGGACTACCCGCTCGCGGCTTGAGTCCGGCGCGTTGCGGTTGACGATCAATTGGCCGTGTAGCCGCCGTCAACGACCAGTTCTGCGCCATGCACGAACGATGATTCGTCCGAGGCCAGGAACAGCACGGCCTGTGACACCTCGATCGGTTGCGCGGGGCGCTTGAGCAGCGTGGGGCCGAGCAGTGCCGGGCGGATGACCGGGTCGTCCAGCATGGCCTTGGTCATCTGGGTCTCAATCACGCCGGGGTGCACCGAGTTGACGCGGATATTGAACGGTGCCAGATCCACGGCGCAAGACTTGGTGAACAGGCGGACCGCGCCCTTGGAGGCTTCATAGGCGCTGGCACCGGGGGCACCGACCAGGCCGTAAATCGACGACACGTTGACGATGGTGCCGCCGCCGGCCTTTTGCATCAGCGGCACCGCCGCACGGGTGCCGATGAACAGGCCGCGCACGTTCACATCGAAGACGCGATCCCACTCGTCGTTGGTCGTGTCTTGCATGGGCTTGAGGATCAGAATGCCGGCGTTGTTCACCAGCACATCCAGACGGCCTGCACGCTCTGTGATTTGCGCCAGCGCGGCGTTCCATTGGGCTTCTTGTGTCACATCCAGCTGCAAAAAGTCGGCCTTGCCACCGTTTTTGCGGATGCTGTCCACGGTGGCTTGCCCTTCGGCTGCGTTCACGTCGGCCACGAACACCCAGGCGCCTTGCGCTGCCAGCAGCTCGCTGTGCGAGCGGCCCATGCCCATGGCACCGCCGGTCACCAAAATCACTTTGTTTTCTACGCGTTTCATGTTGTCTCCTTGGTTGGTTTTTTAAAAAATGCGCATTTACTGGAATACGAAACCCTCGTAGCCCTTGTTTTGCACTGCAGACAGCTCTTGCCGGTAAGCGCCGAGGCCGGCCATGTAGAAATACACGGTGTTGGTTTTGCCCGGGATGTTGGCGCCAAAAATCCAGGAGTCGGCCTTGGGGAACAGCGTCATGTGGGCGATGTCGTGGCAGGTTTTGGTCCAACCGGCTTCGGCCTCGGTGGTGGCTTCCACGGTTTTCAGATCCTTGGCGTTCACATCCTTGATCAGCGCGGCAATCCACTCGACCTGGCTCTCAATCGACGGCGGCAGGTTGGTGAACGGGACGTTGGGGCCCAGCACCATGAACATGTTGGGGAAGTTGGCATTGGCCACGCCCATGTAGCTGCTGGGGCCCGATTTCCATTGCTCTTGAATCGTCAGGCCATTGCGGCCACGGATGTCGATCTTGGTGTAGTTGCCATCCACCGCATCAAAGCCGGTGGCAAAAATCAGCATGTCCAGTTCGTGCTCCACGCCATCGGTGGTTTTCACGCCCTTGGGGGTGATTTCGACAATCGGGTTGGCCTTGACATCGACCAGATCGACATTGGGCCGGTTGTAGGTGGCGTAGTAGCCGCTGTCGCACAAAGGGCGCTTGGCGTACAGGTCTTGCGGCATGAGCTTGCGCGCCGTCTCGGGGTCCTTGACGATTTCGGCAATCTTGCCGCGGATGAAGTCTTGCGCCGCCTTGTTGGCGCGCTCATCGGTGGCGATGTCGCAGAAGGTTTCGAACATGAAGCGGAAACCGCCGCCGTTGTCCCAGGCTTTCTGGAACACGGCCTGGCGCTCTTCTTCCGACACGCTCATGGCCGACACGGTGCTCTCCTTGAAGCCAAAGGCCACCACCGAGCCCTTCACCTGCTCCCAGATCTCGTCGTAGTTCTTCTTCACCTCTGCCACGTATTCGGGCGTGACCGGGCCGTTGCCCACGGGCACGCTGTACTGGGGCGAGCGTTGGAACACCGTCAGATGGCCCACCTTGGGCGCAATGGCGGTGATGACCTGGGTGCCGGTGGAGCCCGTGCCAATCACGCCCACGCGCTTGCCGTCGTATTGCACGCCTTCGGGCCAGTTGCCGGTGTGCAGCCACTCGCCCTGGAAGGTGTCCAGGCCCTTGATCTTGGGGACGTTGGTGGCCGACAGCAGGCCCAGCGCGGTCACCAAAAACTTGGCGGTGTAGGCCTCGCCGGTGTCGGTTTTCACTTCCCACAGGTTGGTGGTTTCGTTGAAGTGCGCGGCCGTGACGCCGGTGTTCAGCTGAATGTCGGGGCGCAGGTTGTAGCGGTCGGCCACATGCTCCAGATACGACAGGATTTGCGGCTGCGTCACATAGCGCGTGGTGATGTGCATCTCCTGCAGCAGCTCTTTATCCCACGAATAGCAGTAAACAAAGGTCTCGGTGTCCGACAGCGCGCCGGGGTAGCGGTTCCAGTACCAGGTGCCGCCCACGCCGCCGGCCTTGTCGAAGACGCGCACTTTCAGGCCCTGCTCGTCGCGCAGCTTTTTCAGCATGTACATGCCGCCAAAGCCGGCGCCGATGACGATTGCGTCCAGATGTTTGGTGTTTTTCATGGTGAGTCTCTCTAAGTTGCGGCCACAGCTGCGCCTGGCGGCGACGTAGTGGCCTGCGTTGTTGCAATGAGGAAAATTTCCCCAAGGCTCCTCGGCCTCGGGGTCTTGGCTAACTGGAGCTCAGGCGCCCTTGAACCACTGGGCAATGCGCCGCAGCTCGTCGTCGGCCTCGGGGGCGCGACCCGCCAGGAACGGGAAGACGTGCTGCATGCCGTCCACCACCGATAGCGTGACGTTCACGCCCGCCGCCTTGGCGATGCGCTCCAGGTCTTGCGCGTTGTCCAGCAGGGTTTCGGCACTGCCGGCGTTGATGTACAGGCGCGGAAAGCCCGTGTAGTCGGCCTTCAGCGGATTGGCCAGCGGGTCGGTGCGTGAGCCCTTCTCGCCCAGGAACATGCCCGACATGCCCTCCAGAACGGCCTTGCTGACCAGGGCGTCGGTGGCCGCGTTGGTCTGCAGCGTCTTGCCGACATGCTCCATGTCGAGCCAGGGCGAAAAGGCAATCACCGCGCCCGGCAGCGCCACGCCGTCCTGGCGCAGCTTCAGCACCGTGGAGATGGCCAGGTTGCCGCCCGCCGAGTCGCCGCTGGTGACGATGTCGGCTGCTTTGAAGCCACGCGCCAGCAGTTCTTTGTAGACAGCCGTCGAATCCTCGATCTGGGCCGGATACGGATGCTCGGGCGCCCGGCGGTAGTCGATCACCACCGCGGTCGCGCCCAGATGCTTGGCCAGGTGACCGGCCAGCTTGCGATGGCTGGCGGCCGAGCCCACGGCAAAGCCGCCGCCGTGCGTGTACAGGATGACCTTCTTGGTGTCTGCGCCATGGGGCAGGGCCCAGATGGCTTCCACGCCGGCGAGCACGTCCGACTTGTAGGTCACGCCTTCAGGCTCGAGCGTGGGTTGATGCCACTCGTCGAACAGGCTGCGCAGGTCGGCGAGGGTCATCGCGGGGTTGGCGGCCATGCGGTCTGACCAGGACTGGTACAGCGCGCGCAGAAAATCGGATTGGGGTGAAGTACCCATGCATGTCTCCTTCGGTTGTGGTGAGCAGCGACTGATTATTCGGAGGCATTGCCCTCCCGTATTGAAGGTCCTGCGCACGCGCGTTGTAGAAAATGCGCAGTGACGGATGGTTCTACGGGTAAACCCCCGGGATTTACGGAGCCAATGGCATTCCATTGCCACA